>JAJRSW010000011.1 GCA_024278595.1 Fidelibacterota bacterium
CCGAATCTGTTTCCACATCCAGCTTGATCTCTTCGACCTGCAGCACCTGGACATTTTCCGGGGGCACTCGACGATTCAGAAGGGTTAGCATCTGCTCCGAAAGATCCGCTGCAATCACCATACCTGCCTCCCCCATGGCCATGGCCGCTGGAAAAGTGAAGAAGCCATTGCCACAGCCCAGATCCAATATTGTGCTTCCCGGTGGGGACCCCAGTCGCTGGAGCAGCACCTCGGGTTTTATTTCTTGATAACGTTCGGCTGCGATCAATTTACCAGCCCGTTCGGGATTAAATTTATGTGACATCTGTTGCTCCTGACTCAAAGAGTTGTTGAAGATCTTTTTGTAAGATCTGGCTATATTTATAGTGCGCTTCGAAACCCTCCCAGGTTACCGGAAGAACACCAACACCGGTGCTTGAAATAAAAGCTTCATCCATTGTATTGACATCATCCTTAAGAATCAAACTCTCTCGCACCTGCAGTCCACGCCGCCGGGCCAGTTCCATGATGGTATCCCGAATGACGCCTGGCAATACGCCTAATTCAACCGCAGGTGTTAACAGCTCATCATCCTTAACAAAAAAGATGTTTCTGATAGCGCATTATGTGACATAGCCGTTGCGGTTAACAAAAACCGGTTCATAGGCACCTGCATTTTGAGCATCCTTCTTCGCCAGCATGTTGCCCAGATAATTACCGGACTTGATCGCCGGGTGAAAGCGCAGGATAGGGTAGTTTTTTTCCTCAACAAAAATAACACGCACTGGCCACTCTGGTGGCTGGCTGATATTCCGTCCTGAAAGATAGACGGCTGGTTCTGCTTTGGAGTTCCAGGGCGAACCGGTACTGACACCCCGGGTGATCATGATGCGAACCAGGGCATTGTCCACCCTATTTTTTCTGATGAAGGTCTCTAATAAAGAGGGTAGGCTGTTCAATATTGACTGGGCTCCCATACGGATCGTATGCATTCCGCTGCGCATACGTTCCAGATGTTTTTCCAGCCGGAAGGGCTGGGCTTGGTTGATCCGAATTGTCTCGAACAGGCTATCACCATAGAGAAAGCCCTGGTCATTAAAGGGAATAACAGCCTGATCTGCCTCAACCCAGGACCCATTCGCGTAGATCAACATATCGCACTCAATTTCATGCCTCTAGAATAGCATGATTTAGGCTTGTCACAAAAGAGAATGATGGGGGGGAACTAAGAATGCATCAGGCGGACGGCTGCCCTGGCAGAGACTCATTAAGCTGGTTGCAAACTGCCTGAATTATCAGCTGGAAACAACAAAGGGCCCGAAGGCCCTTCATTGTATGACACCCACTTTGGGGGTCTGTTACTTGCGGACAACCCGTGCATTAATGATATCTCCCAGGACTTCGCCACCGCCTGAAAGCACCACTGTTACATTAGGTTCGTCGCCCTTAACTTCAATATATCCATTTATTTTTGAGCCGGAATCCACCGTAATGACCAACTCTTTGTACTCTTTCCAGGGGCGTTTTTGGGAATGTCGATCAACAATAATATTGCCCTTAACCACACTTTCATTCAGCAGATCAATATCTCCGTTAACGGTTTGGATATTGCCACCTATGGTAGTTTGTTCAGCTATCATGTCACCATTAACCGTTTCCATATCACCAACGATCCGGGCAAATATATTACTCTTAATGGAGCCATTAACAGTACTGACATCACCAGCGACCTGAACTTCGCTTCCCAGATGGATCGAGCCATTAACGCAAGAGACCTCTGCGACATTTGAGTTCCGATCCAGATGGATGCTGCCATTTACGCAGGAAACCTCTCCCACCTGGGAATTTTCCCCGATGGTGATCTTACCATTTACCGTAGAACAGTCACCATCAACAACAACCTTATTACCCACTGTGATCGATCCATTTACCGTACGCAAACCATTCGTTCGATGCTCGCCATCACTGACAAAAATACTTTTATTGATCCCTGTATCTGAAGAGACACCACATGCTAAAACCATAAAAGCCATAACGGCTAATAATGAATATTTCATACTTTTTAATTCCTTGATCACTGATATTCCATTAATCATGCTCAGTCTGCTCACACAAGTGCTGTGCCAGACCCGATGAATAGGTTTGCAAATATCTGTTAGTATTGTATATATCACTTGCTTTTAACTGTTCTAACTCACCTTGAATTCTAGGCAGGATCATCATATTGATATGTTGACATATCAGCATGATATGGTTGGGAGCGGGTTTATTTGACTTGAGGAATAGATTCAAAGAGATCAGGTACAACTTCATGATCCAACAAAGCAGCCATGGTCAAAGGTGCGGCGCTTTGCAGATAGTCCTGTATGGAGTTGACCTCCACCTGCGGGATATGATAACGGCTGATAAACCTAATTCCCAGCTCCCTTACCGGATCACTATCCTGGCTAAGGAAATCCTGTAAAAGTTGTTGAACCAGGAGCTCATTGGGATTCAATATCCTGGCCTCGATTCCTCGCTCGTTAAAACACTCATGGAACACCTGGGATTGATAACCATAGTGGGTACACCCCAGAAAAACATAAACTGAATCAGGTTGATACCCAATCTGCTCTAATGCTTCCGTCATATAAGTATTTAAAAGCTGCTTGCAATCCGCGCCACTTGAATCATTTGAAATAGCATGAGCCAGACCGGGACAGGCTTGAGAAACAATGCTTGATGAGAGGGCTTTGATCGATCTGGGATAAGTGTCTGCCTCCACTGTGGTCTCTGTGGCAAAGATGATCAACTTGTGATCCGGCTTATGCTTAAGGGCCGTATTGCACAGGGTCACTCCAGCCCCAACAATACCCCGGACCTTTACCAGATCGTGGCTGGCAAATTCAGTGTCACCATAGATCACACTCAAGGTATTGCAGGCGATGGCTATCTCATCAGGAGCATAGCGTGCATAGGATGCGAACAGAAAACGGTCAAACAGGGCCATCCGCTCTTGCTGGGTTTTAAGCGAGTTGTAACCGATCCGGTCATCTGGAGTAGCATTGATATACAGTAATTCGATTTCAGTGCCTGTTGCGCGGGTAACAAGTTCCTGCTCCAGCCCGGCACAGACTGATAAGCCTCCCAAACCCGAATCTGTGATCATCATTCGCACTGCTGGTCATCCCTGGTCATACGTGCCTGTTAATAGATCCTGTAGAACAGGCAGGTGAGTCATTCTCAATTGCAGGAGCTCCATTGCCGGGATCTCATCGGTGATAATGGAAATTTGCTGTTCAGCGCACCATGACCAAAGTTTCCGGTGGCGCGCTAAGCGGCTCAATGACTTGCAGGTCAACACCCAGCCTGCTTTTTCCGAATACACAAGAATGGTGGTGCAGTGCTCCTGTCTCAGAGAGTGAAAATGTCATTTATGAACTACTGAAAATGATCAAGCTTGGTTAGCAACCGCTTCAGTTGATCTATCCGGGGTAGCTTCCAGACTTTCGCAGGGTAGCAGAAAATAGAAGATACTACCGCCTGCATCGCCATCTCGGTAACCCACCTCGCCGCCATGCTCTTCGATGATCATGCGGGATACAGCCAGACCTAAACCGGTTCCAATACTGGCCTTGGATTTTCCTGATTCAAACTGGGCATACTTGTCAAATATAATCGACTGTTGATCTGCTTCAATCCCAGGACCATTATCTGTCACGCTAAAATAGAGATATGAAAGATCCTGCTTTTGATGTTCATACATATGCACTTCGATGCTGGATCCCTCCGGAGTATGCTGGATGGCATTGCTGATAAAATTAGTGATGACCTGTTCAATTTTTCGACCATCACAGTAGCACCAGGGTAAACCATCAGCTATATCCTGATCGATTGCCGTATCCCGCTGACTGGCTACTGGCTGCAGCATCTGTATCGAGGATGAAATGATCGGCTTTAAGGCAGTCTTGGATTTGCTTAAGATCATCTTGCCTGCTTCAAATTTTGAGAGATCCAGCATTTCATTTACCAGTTGGAGCATTTTCTGGCTGGTTTCGCGAATGGTGATGGCGATCTCGCGAATACGATCGAAGGGTTTTTCACCCATTTTTAATAGTTCTGCAAAGCCAAAAACAGATGTGAGAGGACTGCGGAGATCATGCACCAGCATGGCAATAAAATCTGCTTTTATCCGGAGGATCTGCTCCATTTTCTCCTGTTCAGTATTGCGTAACAAGCGGTTTCGATAAAAGATAAAGGTTATCACCACCAGCATAAGCACGATTGAAAACGCCAGGACGATCCACATATCGGTGAATTGCTGTTTGAATTCCAATTCCTTGATCAAGGCCTCGGCCCTGAGATCATCCAATTCACTTTCACGCTTGTCGAGCTCATACCGAACTTCCAACTCGGCAGTTCTGCGGTTACTCTGCTGACGATTCAATTCATCTCTGGTCGTTAACAGGGCTTTTTGATATAACAGTGCTTTATCCAATTGACCAAACTGCGAGTAGGTCTCTGTAAGCAGCAGATTTGCCCGTTGGATGGTAAGTAGATCGTTTACAGTTTGAGCAATAGTTAAACCTGAGACCATGGCTTTGACAGCCCTGTTCTGGTAGCCATTCTGGGCGAATAATTCGCCTATTTGCAGCCAGATTTCAGCCGAAATGGAAATTTCACCCGCCTGTTCAGCCAGTTTCTGTCCTTCTTGATAATACTTGAGTGCTTCGGGGGTATCACCGGCCTCTTGAAAGATCCTGCCCATATCGCTTAAGGCCAGAGCAATCTCACCTTGCCCACCATATCTGCGCTTCAACTCCAACGCATCAAGAAAATACTTCTGCGCTGTGTTAAGTTGAAATTGATGATAGTACAATTCACCCAAACTGGTGTAAAGTTCAGCCAGTAATTGTGATGACGAATGCTCATCAGCCAGTAGGACAGCACGCTCCAAATGATCTTTTGCTTCATCAAACCTGCGCAAGGTCATGAGCGTTTGAGCAAGCTGATTTTCGGCGGTTAGAATACCCACATAGTTGTTAATTTTTTTATTGATCGCCAAGGCCCTTTCAAAAAAGCGCCGCGCTTTTTCTGACTGTCCCCAATGGGTAAATATTTCACCGATGGCCAATACCGTTTTGGCTACTTCCGCATCTGATTCAATATCCTCAAATATCATGAGGGATCTCAGAAAATAGTCCAGGCTCTGATCGCTTTGGTTCAAGTAACTATAAGTCGTTCCAATTGTCCTCAAGGTGGTAGCGATACCGCCCACATCTGATATCAATTCGAATTCACTGAGCGCCAAAGTTGCATGGTCCAGCGCGTTTCGATAGTCCTGGATATGGTTATAGTAACGCGTCAGGTTAATGTGGGCACCGGCCATCCCATATTTATCATGAAGGGATGTAGAAAGATCCAGTGCCAGATTTGCATAGCGCTGACTTTTATCCCACTCGGTACCAGCGTGAGCTTTTGACAACCGATTAAGCAGGTCAACCGTCTCACCTTCAGTGGTGCTGCGCAGGCGTTGCTTTAAAGATTCAACATCTTCAGCCTGTTGTGGAAAAACCCCTGATATCCCCAGCAAGATCAAACTTAACACGATTATCGATCTAAACCGCCCTGTAAGGTTCATGAATTATCCACCATATTTTAGCTTAGGTTTTATCAAGCCTAACGCATGTTTTGTCTCGACTGGAACAGCTTCAATCTAGATAAATTATTAGTGAGCATCGAATTGTAGCTATTATTTTATTTTCGCCTCCGAGACAGTCTAAAATGTAACTCAAAAAGAGACCCTTGCCAGTAAATACCAACTGTTTATAATGGCTCAATCCAGTTGGGACTCCTCCTGATGAAGGCGGGAAAATAATCGGAGATCAACATCCGGGACGAGCCATTAATGATTCATGCAGCTTGGATCACGAACCTCCGCAGTCAGATCAATACATTTTAAGGATAACATCCCGTAAACCAGCAATTGATTTGGAAACAATTGACCCATGTATATATTTATGTACTTATGCTAAAAATCATTTACTTAATGCTCTTTTGGACGTTCAGCTTGTGTGCGCAGGGAATTGTCGCGGAGATTAAACTGGAAACGAAAAACCTGGATGATATCCAGCGACAGGCCGTGGCACAACTGGCTGAAGATATTGATTATTATATTGAGAACACACAGTGGACCTTTGATGAGCTGCCGACTGATTTCACCATTCAAGCCACCATTTATTTAGACACCTATACTGAATCCGGTTACCAGAAGATATATACTGGAAAGGCTTTCTGGGGGAATGGTGATGATCAAAAATATTTTGACAAGAGTTGGCAGTTTGCCTTTAATCAAGGTGATGCCCTGATTCACTCCAGGTCCTTTCATGCCCTATCCTCTTTTCTGGATTACTGGGTGTTGACCATTTTAGGTAGTGATCTGGATACCTGGAATCAATTTGGTGGGAGTCAGCTTTACACAGAAGCCCGCCAGGTTGCCCGTAATGGGATTAGCGACTCGTTTTCCCTGGGCTGGAAAGAACGGCTTGAAGACATTGAAAAATTAAGTCGAAACCAGGATTTCCGGAAAATGAAATTCGCCTATTATGAAGCCATCGACCAATGGGATAACGGCCAGAAGAAAGCTGCCATCAAAACACTTGATGATTTTATCAGCAACTTAGAGGCCAGTATAAAACGCCAGGATTCCCGGATATTCACTCAGAATTTCCTCAACGCAAAATATCAGGAACTAGGTGATTTTATCTGGGAAGTGGGTGATCTCGGCCTGCTCCAGCGTTTGATGAGGGTGGATGAAGACCACCGCGATCATTATAATGATATTCTGGCTGACTGGTAGGGGTGCTGATCCGCTCAATATCACCGCCTAAGCTCAAGCAATGTTCATACTCACAACCCCCCGATTAACGCTGCGCCAGATCGTTCTTCACGATGCAGAATTCATGCTCAGGCTATTACGGTCACCCGGCTGGTTAAACCATATTGGTGATCGTAATGTTCATTCTATTGCTGATGCTGAATCATACTTGAGCACGAAAGTGATCCCCAATTACGAAAAATTCGGCTTTGGGTTTTACCTGATGGAAACTCGGGACAAAGGTACGCAGGTGGGAATTTGTGGCCTGGTACAACGCACAGGACTAGTGGATGCTGATATTGGATATGCCCTGCTTCCGGAGTATGAGGGTCTGGGATATGCCCTCGAAGCAGCCCGGGCAACCCTGGAATATGGCTATCAAGTTCACCAACTTGAACGGATCGTGGCTATCACTAGCGAAAACAACCAGCGTTCAACTTCTCTCCTGAAGAAATTGGGAATGAACTATGAAAAAATGATTAAGTTGCCCGACGATGAGGAATCGTTAATGCTGTTTAGTCATGAAATAAAATAGCCTAAGGGTCACCATGAAAATTATCAGTCAAATACTGCTTCTAAGTTTATTATTTAATATCTTGAGCTGTAATGAGGTTCAAACCGATGACGCATGGGTGGCTGGCCTGCCCCAACCCTGGCAACTCACCCAGGCACAAATGGATGAAATGTTACCTCGCTTTCAGCACCGTTTCCCCGATTTTCAAACGCGGCTGAAATATTTTGCCCTCTGGCGAGTGGGGACACCTTATGAGATCTTTAAACTTGGCGAGGGCGTGGAACCCGATCCTGATCCGATTATTCGCTATGATGTGTCGGATTGCACCGGTCATAATCTCACATCCCTGGCTGCGGCAAAAAGCAATAACTGGGCTGAAGCCTTGGCAAATATGATAGCTATTCATTACAAAGCCGATTCAACGGGAACCAAGGAGCCCAGTTATAATTCACGTTGGCATTATACCGTTGATCGTATCACAAAAAATCCATACACCGTAGATATTACTCAGACTTTATTACCCCTCTCCGATCTGGATTCCGTCAATATCACACTCAATCGAAAAGCTGATGGCGAAGAATTCCTGGATCTGAACTGGCAGCGGAACATGACGGCTTATTTCATTCCCAACGATCAGATCACAGCAGATCTTTTGGCCAAATTACCGGCCCTCGTGGGTGTCACTTTTGTGAAACCAAAGTATTTTAAAATGGGCATTGTCATGGGGCACGAAGGGATGATCATTGACGGTAAATATCTGGTCCACGCTTCTCAGAGTGCTGGTGAAACGGTCAAACTGGATTTTCTCAAATATTATTTCCCTGAAGACGGTGCTTTTTTTGGCGGAATCATGATCTTTGAATTCAGGGAAAATGCTTAGCCTGTCAGCTCACAGAATACCAGGAGCTTGGTCTTCCTGAACAGAGTGAAGGATCTCCTTTTGAGGGTAAATAATTATCTGGTGAGTGAGTTCCTGGTGGCTTTGGTTGCTCCTATCACCCAAAAAACCAAGTGAGGAGCACATATAATGATCACTAAATCAATCGCCACGAATAAACACAGTCAATTACTGAATATTACCCGTCTGGTTGAAGAAGCTGTTGATGAGAGCCGTATCAGTTCGGGAGTTGCCACCATCTTCGTTTCTCACACCACCGCTGGTATCACCATCAATGAAAATGCTGACCCAGACGTTACCCGAGACATGCTGAACCTGCTTGAGCGGATGGTTCCCTGGAGCGACCCGGACTACCGCCATTTCGAAGGAAATACAGCCGCCCACATGAAGGCTTCCATGTTGGGAAATTCAACCCAGGTCATCATTGAAAACGGGCAACTCCAACTGGGTACCTGGCAGGGTATTTATTTTTGCGAATTTGATGGTCCCCGACAGCGAAAAGTTCTGATCAAGATATTGGGAAATTAGGAAAAATCATTTCCTGGACGAGGAACAAAACCTTGATCTAAGGGATCTGGTTCTTGAAAAGAGCTTCTGAAAAACGGGCTCCTGTTTCTGGATGTTCAAGCGAGCGCATGAGTACAAAATTATACAGCAAGGGATTGCGATTCTGAATTTCTTCCAGTGCCGGGAGGATATCACGATCCAGATACCCGAGATAACTCAGGGCCGTATTGTTGTTCAATATGCTGACAGCCGGTAGGGGGTAATCACTACCATACAGTAAACGGGTATGTAGATCAGGTCTGGCGAGGATGACCTTCAGGGGTGCTCCGATCTGGTTCAAAAGGGTCATGGCTGAAATATCAGCATAGAGTAAGTCCTGGTAATCAGGATCATCAAAAAGCCGCATGAATAATTTGAAATTTTCCACTTTTGCCTGTTGGGGATCGTCCAGGTCAATGGATTTGCCTGAGACTGCACAGTGGGCGACAATGACCTTTACACCAGCCTGCAGCGGTCTCCTTAGCAAAAGTGGATTCCCTAAATGCTGACGCCCCTGAGAGTCAATGGCCATCTCTGTGCCAGCGTGGCTGAGCAGGACCATATCCAGGCGCTGCATGGCCTCATAGAATGGGTCACACAATTCTGATGCGGGATCGATCCCCATGGCATTGGGAACCCATTTAACCACACGGACACCCCTGGCGGCCCATTTTTCCAACGCCATCACAGCATCTTTCCGATAAGGATGGATGGAGACAGCCGGCAGGATCTGACCTGCATATTGCTGACTCAAATCAACAACATATTGATTGGGAATATATATTTCGGTCTCAGCCTCATCCACTTCCCCATCTTCCAGATAATGCCGGTCCAGAGCCAGGGTCAATACCTGAAAAGGGACGGGTACCCCTGCCATTTGATAACGGAGACGCACAATATACTGTTCATCCGCTTGTGTTTTATCCTCCACACCGGCTGCATCCAAAAAGTAATTAAAGCGGGTAAACTTGAAGGGATGGATCACTGATTGCATGTCGGCATGAATTTCTATGCCACTACTGCTGTTTCCCAAACCTATAATATGTACATGGTTATCCACCAGGGTATCCCCTTTGAAAGGGGCAAAAGCATCTCGGATGAGCACTTTGGCAGCCGGGCTGAAGTCTGCAGTACCTGCTTGATCGCTTTCGACCTGACAAGCCGTCATGATCAGAGTGATTATGACGCTGTTTAAAAATATTTTGGTTGACATAAGATCCGAAAAATATCGGGGAGTGTCAATCTGACACTCCCCGATCAAACTATATCTGTGAGCTACAGTTTAGTTTCAGCAACCACACCAGCGACATGCTCAGCCGTCACTTTCAAGGCCGCTTTCTCATCAGCATTCAATTTTACTTCAATGACCTTTTCAATTCCACCGGCACCGATCACGCAGGGAACACCGATAAATAAACCATCGATATCATACTCGCCTTCACAGAGGGCAGCACTGGGAATGATGCGTTTTTTATCCAGCAGGTAGGACTCAGCCATTTCAATGGCAGACTGGGCTGGACTAAAAAAAGCAGAGCCATTGCCCAATAATTTTACGATCTCACCACCGGCCATCCGGGTTCTCTTTTCAATGGCATCAAGCGTATCCTGATCCAGTAATTCTGTCACCGGTACCCCACCAATAGTAGCCAGGCGGGTGAGGGGAACCATGGTATCTCCATGACCACCAAGGACCAGGCATGAAACATCCCGGGTCGAATAACCGGTCTCCATGGCAATAAAGGCTTTAAAGCGGGCTGAATCCAGTGCTCCCGCCATTCCAATGATCTTATTCTTCGCGAATCCGGAAACTTTATAGAAAGCATAAACAATGGCATCCAGCGGGTTAGAGACAACGATTACAAAGGCCTTGGGCGCATATTTCTTGACATTCTCAGCAACATTAGAGATGATCTTCAAGTTAATACCCAGCAGGTCATCACGGGACATGCCTGGTCTACGCGGAACCCCAGCCGTGATGATCACCACATCTGAATCAGCAATATCAGCATAATCACTGGTACCGGTGATGTTCACATCATAACCCTGGAGCGGGCGCATTTCCATCAGATCAAGGGCTTTGCCTTTTACCGATCCCTCAAAATCGGGGATGTCAAGAATAACCACATCACCCAACTCCTTCTGAGCTGAGATTAGAGCCAGAATCTGTCCGATCTGCCCTCCGCCAATGAGGGTGATTTTTTTTCTACTCATTTTGTAACTCCTTTTAATCGAATTAGATATACAAATTATTTATTACCAAAAGTTCAATTCCTGTGCCACAGTAGGGAACAGCCGCAAACACTGCGTGTGTCAGTATCTTCTCAAGGCTTTCGTTCAGCCCCGGTCTGTTTGCCCCCCTGGATAATCGCTTCCCAGATTTCTTTCACTACTGCAGGTGGTAGTCGTCCGGCTGATTTTTCGACAAGCTTTAGGATCAATTCTTGTTCTCGTTCCGGCGTAAATAGTGGGATACCTGCTTCCAACTTTAACCGGCGGATACTGATGGTTTCGGAAACCCGCGCCTGGATCAACTCCAGAATGCGGGCATCCAGGAGATCTATCTTCCTGCGGTGGTCTGATATCCTGTCTGACATATTATCAATATAGCCTGAAAGCTTACTTTCCATGCTAAAAATTACAGCATTAAATCAAGCTATACCACATTCAGTTCTAACGTGGCCATTAAATCCAAAATATTTTTCTGGTTCACAAATCCCCGCAGAATCCATCCCGCCTCGGAAACCCTGAGTATTTGGCCTGGTCGGGATGAAGTAAAAACGGAAAAGATGCCAAAGTTATGGCAATATGGAAGTGAACTGGTATTAATTGTTTCTCAGCTACTTTTTGCGAGTGCGTCAATATTAATTGTTAATTAGATTGTGCCATGGCTGAACGAACTTTTTTTGCAGAATGGGTGCTCCCCATCATCCATGGTCCGATCCACTTCGGCTTTGTGACCATTGCCAACGGGAAAATAATTGCCGTGGGTAAACAGAGTGATTTTAATGGCAATAAACAGCAGGTGCAGGATCTTGGTTTTGCGGTTCTTTCACCAGCACTGGTTAACGCCCTGTTCCATCCGGACTATCCCGTAGCCGACCCCCAGATAACCGCTCGGGGAAGTTTCCTGAACTGGCTGCATTCCGGAAAAAACTACACGCGGTTGAGTTCTAAACTTGAGGTGGAAAGTGATCTGCTCAGTGCCATCAAGCGTTGTTATGATTATGGTACTGCGGCCATTGGGATCCGTACCAGGCATCCAGAGATCAGTCAACATCTTGAACATTCCGGACTCTATTCAGTTGTTTTCCAAATGCTCCGTGGTTTCCGGGAGGATAATGCTTTCGAGGTCTGGAATACGCGGGCCCAACTAAAAGACCGGGATCTGACACGCTTCTACCAGGCAGGTGAATTTCTGTTCAACCTCACTCCGGAAGTCTTCCGGAATATTGCAAACACCAGCGCCAGAACAGCTCTGCCCATCTCTTTCATGAAGGAAGAGGAGCTATTTTTCAGGAAGGGTCAGGGGCGCATTTACCAGTACCTCCTGGGTCGGGGAGATATGGATTATCGCTGGCAACCGCCAGGTATGTCACCCCTGCGTCACTTTTTAAGTCATGCTTTCGCCGCACAGAATACGATTCTCAGCCAGGTGATCAATTTGGAAGAGGATGAGCTTGATCTTTTGAATGATCAGCCCCAGACCTTCCATATGTGTCTACATCCCCGCTTTGACCGTCAATGGGAGTTGGGGACTGCTCCCGGCCAGATGATACGCGATAAGGGCTTCAATATCTGTCTGGGAACTTTTGCTGAGCACATGGATATCCGGGCTGAAATGAGGTCTGCTTCAGCGGAGTATGGCTTTAAACCGGATGAGATCATTCGGATGGCTACCTTGAACGGGGCCAGGGCTTTAGGGCTTGAGGATAAGATTGGAAGTCTGGAAGCGGGGAAAGAGGCTAAGATCTTTTCCATCCGTTCTGAGACCAGTATCGTTGACCCCTACAATATCATCCTGTTTACCAACGAACGCCTGCGGCAGGTGTCTTGAGAGTGCAACCACGGATTAAAATGATTTCCACCTGCTCGTTTAGAATCGTCTGCTTATTGGCAGTCGGTAAAAACCTAGTCTTTCTGACACGAACGTAGTGAATGGAAGAATCTCTGCCATCGGTAAAAACCTGGTCTTTCTGACATGAACGTAGTGAATGGAAGAATCTCCACCCGCAGATTATTGCATACGATCCAGAATCCAAATCCTGCGCCTGTCGGCTCAAGGAAGGCAGTGGAGAATCAGGTCCTAAGGTGACTAAAAAGACCAGCGTAATCCCAGGGTTGGGAGGACCTGTATCCCAGCTGCACCAAAGACAAAATTATTGCTGATCTCTATTTCTGAGCCAATAGCCAAATGTTCGTTGGCATTGTACCAAAGTTGGGGTTCGGTGAGCAGGACCAGCTGTTTTCCAGCTGTACCGATTTCATCCTGTGACCAGAGATCCATGAAACCGGACAATTCAATATTGCCCTCCAACAGGGGGATAAACCAGGTCGTGGTCAACTGGAAATCTGGAGTTTCAGCTCCTTGAGCAGCCCGGTAGAGGATATCAAGCGGCAAGGCCACAAAACCCAGATCGAAATAGTAGCTTAAGCCTGTCAACCAGACCTGCCCCAGGCCACCAAAATCCGCTATACCATCATTGTACTGAATAGTCGCCGATAGATTCTTCACCGGCAAGGTAAAAGACCGGGCGATCTCCCAGTAGGCCAGCGAGGCACCTTTTATTCCGGCAGCATCGTAATTCATATCTATGAACCAAAACGTCGAGCCATACTGATCCGGCTTGAACATCTCCAGCGTTGAGACAATATATTCCCGCTCTTCCGCTGCTTCATAATGCAGCTGAAGATTTTGAGAATAAACCAGCGAACAGACGGCGATCATACCAACAATTATTTTAGGGACCATGGGAAACTCCTAATAAGATTTATACCACCAGAGACTGCAAAATTCTTCATTACAGACCCACCAATTAAATGCCAATTGAGCTAAGATCGCCAAGCAAGTATAGCTCCTGGCAATCACTACATTTTACGAATAAATCGACCCGGCTCAGTAGGGTCTTCAGTAAATTTCATGCGACGCAGATAACGTTGATGAAGCGGAGTGTTGGAGTAAGTAATGTAAGTGTGAAAACCTTTTTTCTGCATCAGACCCCGAAACTCCCTGAAAAAATAGCGGGCAGATTCATAATCCCGATACATGGGAATCTCATAATCCAGCTGAATACGAATAATTCCATGCTCCTGGTGTTCATAGATAAATAATCCAACCGGGACGACATTCCTGGTGATGAATATGGTGCGATACAAACGCAGAGCTTCAATATCCAGATCTGGAAAATGTTTGCGAATATCCCTGATGTAAAATTCAATAAACCGGGGTAGAAAAATGCTGGTGTCCCAGGAAATTGGGATCAAATGGAATTGTTCGCGAGTCAGGCTGATCCGAATGAGATAGTAAATATTTATTCCAATAATAAAACCATTGACGATCATCACCGGATAAAGGTGAAGCACCACCCCGTAGACTGTGAAAGCGATGGCGCCCATCAGGTTGATCAGGCGCAACCTGCGAATATTGGTCATGGTCAGCGAAACAGCCACCACGAGGGAGGCAACATAGCCCAGCCATTCGGTCCACTCCAGACTCATATCAGGGTCAAACTCCCCGTGGCCCCATCCAGCTTCACCGTGGCTCCCAGGGGCAGACTCAGTTTGCGCATATTGTGACCATAGGCAAAATTGGAAATGATGGGGAAATCTACCTCGCCGATGATGTCCCGGATCAACTCATCCAGGCTGAAATCATCCTCATCGGCAGTTTTCCAGGTATCAATGAATTGACCCAGCAGGAGTCCGTTGACCCGATCTTCCCCATGAAAGAAGCCAGCCATTTTAAATTGGCTCAACATTCGATCAAGGTGCTGCACATTCTCCCCAATATCTTCCAAAACCATGATCCCACCAGCGACATCCGGAAAGTAGGGTGTACCCATGAGGTTATTGAACAGGGACAGACACCCGCCAACCAGAGGACCGGTTCCAGAGCCAGCGGACATTGTTTCAAACGGTATATCAGCTGGGTTCTGCAGAACCTGACCTGAAAAGGGTTTGGTAAGCAAATCCCAAAAACTGGTCTCAGTGAAAGAATCAATTCCGTCCTCCGCAGCCATTTCCACGGCAACCATGGCACCGGAAATGGTAACCAGCCCGGTTTCAACTCCCAGGGCGCACTGGAGGGCAGTGATATCCGAGTAGCCTACCAGGAATTTCGGGTGTTGAGCAATGAGCTCGTAATCCAGATCATCCAGATACCTGGGCGTACCATAGCCGCCTCGGCTGCACATGATCATATCCACCTCATCATCGGCAAACGCCTGGTGCAGATCGGCCAATTGTTCAGGACCCTGACCAGAGAGATACTTATTTTTCCCCCAGAGATTAGCCCCTTCCCTGATCTTGAAGCCCTGGGATCTGAGATATTCGATCCCCCGTTTTAGCTTTTCTGGTTTTGGGGCCGAGGCCGGGGAGATCACTGCAATGGTGGCACCTGGTTGAATTGGTTCAGGAATGATCATTAAACGTCCTACTCTTTTTGTCATTGACCACCCAGCTTAGCTCGTGGAGAACAACCGCTTTATTAGATGCTGCTATGTTCATTAACCCATTATAACAGTCGATTAATTTCAGGGTTTATCAGTTGTCATCTGCAAAAGATGAATGTCCAGAAGACAAACTCAGTATGTTCTACAGATCGTCCAGGGCTTCCCGGGCTTCGGCCTGAATGCTGCGATCGCTATCACTTTCTGCCGGGGCATTGATAGCCATAGTAAACCATTTTTCCGCTGCATCCTCATCATCCAATTTATCATAACAGTAGCCGATATAGAGCATATTGCGGAGGTCTTCTTGATCAAGCGCATGCGCTTGCTTGAAGTAGTCAAGGGCTTCCTCAAATGATGCTTGCGGAGGAGTAGCATAGATGATACTGGCGATCTGACGTTCGATCCAGGACAGGTCTGACAGCGCATAGTGCCAGCGACCCATGACATGATAATTAGCATCATCATCCGGGTCGTATTTAATGGCCAACAGGGTATGATCTCTCATTCCGTATGAATTCTTGATCTTCTGCTCAGTACCTTCTGCCTCACCGATCTGTCCGTGGTGGATGGCATACCATTTATGGGCAGCGGCACTTTTGTCATCGAGGGCCAGCGCTTTTTCAGCGTATTCCCGGCCTTTATAGAGGTAGGGTTTTTTATACTCCATATCATTGGGTTTGCGGTCGGCAAAATCAAAATATCCGCGACTGATCTTCCACAGGATCTCAACATTCATTTGATCCAGGTCAAAGGCTTCCTCAAGCTGGGTCATGGTGAGATCATAATCTTTGGCCTCATGGGCAGCTTCCGCTTTCTCAAGCAATTCAGCTACCGGGTCAACAATGGGATCTTCAGGTGTTACTTCGGCCTCTTGCGCATAGACAAAGAGTGCCAGCGTAAGCATCAGCAGCATTAATATGCTTTTTTTCATGTTTCCTCCCTTATCCGTTAATTTTCAATGATATCGTGATGATCGAAGAGGACCACCCGTTGTAGCATTTTGCCCTTACCATCAAATTCTTCCAGGATGGTCCGATTCTCAGCATCAATATATTTGTAACGGCGTTCGGTGAGTACGATCCCTTTCAGGTCATCCCGCAGAATCTCGCGGTCCTTGCGTCGATCATCTCGATAAGTGGTGGTTCGGGAACAGATGGTTTGTCCGGTGACGCCCACAATAAAATAACCGGTTTCGCGACCATAGTTGTTGTATTCACGGCGAATCATAAAATTTGAGTTCTCAGGATAGAAGGTGGGGCCAAAGACCGTCCTGAAAAGCGCCACCTCAGTGGGATCATTTTTAAAAACATTCTCTTCCCGAAGCTGGCCAGTGTTATCAAAGATCTTCTGGACGATATGATTTCCATACTGGTCATATTCATTCTCGATATGTTCTTCAAGAACATTGTTGGCCGTGTAACGTTTCAGGAGCATTGGCTTTCCGTCAAGCATCTTTACCTGGGTATGTCTATTATCTTTCATGGAGTCCCGGGAAGCAAAGGCCACGACACCTGGTTTCCCCCATCCCCGGTAGTAATAGGTGGATTCCTGTGCTGCTGCACTGGAATAAAGTAAAAAGATAATGAATCCTAAGAGCTGTTTCATGTTGGCTTAAAAAGTACTCCGAGAGAGAAAAATACAAAGTCAATTTCCGCTCACCAGTCCGCGAGTTGACTGGCTGAGACCAATTACAGTTCCAAAGTGGTCATTAAATCCAAAATATTTTGCCTTTTTACAAACTTGATGCCCCCGCAAAAAGGCCCTCCCCGACACGATTGTCGGGATCTTCTACTCGCAGCGATCGCAGAGCGTTGCATTGAGTCCTTCGGCTGAGCTCAGGAACCGCCCTTCGACTGAGCTCAGGAACCGCTGGCCGAAATGACGCAGAGTGTTGTTATTTATGAGTTTAGATGTGTTCGCTGTATGTGACTGTATTTATACGACTTAGGGTATATTTAATGCTTTCTCAGCTACTTTTTGCGGGTTCGTCAAGCTTAAAATGTGAAGCATAGCTAACCATGCTGAGTTCAATAGAAGTATAGCTCATGGTAAATATTTTAGGTGAAGTAATAGTGGGAAATATGAAGAATATACCGCGCATCTGGAGGTGAAGATGGTATTAGAGGTGACAGGTTGGAAGTCAGGGAGAAATAGTGGCGGTGATCAGAATGGTCGCATTTATGTTTTGCGTTCTTTCTTTTTGGCAGCCGGGAAGAGAATATTGTTCAGGATCAATCGATAGCCGGGGGAATTCCGATGTAACGACAGTTGGGTGGGAGGATCCCCGACAAAATGTTGATAGTCCTCCGGGTCATGCCCTCCCAGAAAAGTAAAGGTGCCCTTACCAGCCGAACCGTGGATATACTTGACCTGTTCCTGACCAGGGACATCCCCCATGACCACGATGTGTTTTTTGATCAATGACCGGCGAAAGCCAGTGGTCTGACCCATAAAGCCTTTGATCACACCCACATGATTCTGGGTAAGCATGGTGGGTACCGGATCCCACTTGGCTGAAAACTCAAACAAAGTGAAATAGTCAGCTTCAGCTCCCCGGGCTCGGGGTCGATCACTGGGTGGCTCATCAATATTACTGTATTCATAGACCATGGGGTCCGTGATCAGCTTGAAATTCTCAAAAGCCATGGTTTTGCCATAATCCAGCTTTGACTGGACCTGGGGATCCACAGGATCATGGTCATAAGGCGTCGCTACCATATCCACCCCTTCGGCGGACAGGGCAATGTCCAATGCGTCCGTAGCGCTGCACATGGCGAATAAAAAACCGCCGTTAAGAACGTAGTCACGGATCTGACGGGCAACTGCCTTTTTCTCCTCTGAGACACTGGTGAAACCGCGCAGGCTGGCAAAAGCCTCGTACTCAGCCTGCTGTTTCCGATACCAGGCCGCGTTGCGATAATTGCGATAGAATTTGCCGTACTGTCCGGTGAAATCTTCATGGTGCAGATGCAGCCAGTCATATTCGCTGAGTTCGCCATCCAAAACCTCGGCATCCCAAATCACATCATATTCAACTTCAGCATATTCCAGCGCCAGGGTCACGGCATCATCCCAGGGTTGTTTCCCCGGTGGAGAATAAACCGCCACTTTAGGAGCCTTTTCCAGTAGGACGATATCCATATTATTGGATTCAATAGTGGCATAGATATTCAGCTCCGCTCCGGCGGGTGCCAGCTCAAATTTCACATCTCTTAAACGCAGCTCGCGGACGATCTCGGTGTAATTATTCACCAGAAAGCTGCCACCCCGATAATTCAGCAACCACTCAATATCGATGTCGCGTTCCAGAATCCAGAAAGCCACGCCATAAGCTTTTAAATGATCCGTTTGGCTTTCATCCATGGGAATGAGGATCTTTTGGGAGAAGAGGGTGCTGAGGAGGAGGCTGAAAAAAATTATTCGTTTCATATAGTTGGCTACGATAAAGGGCCAAGACCTTTCTGATTTAAGAACACCGAACCAGGAATTCCGACTGAAGAAGTAGTTCCATAAACTACTCTCGTTGATCCTTGTTCAATATTCATGGAAATTTTATTTAAGCTCAGTCCCTCGATCATGAAATTGCCAAATTGATTATCATCCATGGGCATAAGGAAGTGCTTCGAAAATCGGTGTTCTCGGCCTGCCGGGCTGAGCTTGACCCCCGCCGACAGCGGTGGGAAAAGCGAAGACCTGAGCGAGGAAAAAAGATCGGAAACAGAGCGGACCAGGTTCATGAGCCGTCTCCAATCAGGCTGCGCAATCTGAGACGAACATCCTGGATCCCCAGATATCCCGAGTGCTGGGTAATGACCTCTTCATAGTACGGAATAGCCGCCTGGGGATCATGCGCCACAAATTGGAGTTGTTCACCACGCCAGATCAGCACATTGGCCCGCCAGTCTGAATCAGGAAAAGTTGCTAAAAACCGATCCATCTGTTCCACGGCAGCCGGTGTTTGATCCAAAGTCAACAATAGTTGAATGGCGCGCACGGCTGCTTCATCGGCAATGGAACTTGCCTCACCTCGAATGGTCAATAGCAGGTCGATAGCTTCGGTTAATTTGTGTTGGCCGATCAACCGCTCGGCATTCAGATAGGTCAGAAGCTGAGGATCATCCAGTGCTCCATTCCCATCCAGCAAAGCCATGAGTTCCAGCCCATCATTAAATATAGGCGCAGCCGGTGAAGCAGCGCCGCTGAGATTAAGCAGTTCCTTTTTCAAGCCTGGCAGATCAACCTGGTGGATCAATATCTTGATCCGGGAAACAATGATCTGAGCCTGGTCTTCATCCAGATTCAACCGGTGGGTCACATCTGCCAGTGCTTGGATGGCCCTGGTGGTATCGCCGCGAACCAACCAGGCATCAACCAGGCGTTTACCAGCTGACAATCTCAATTCCCGTGAACGGGCATTATTAAAAACTTGCTGGAAACCCCGAATGGCGCGGTCCACATCACCGTTGACCGTCAACTGTAATTCTGCCACCTTAAAGGAGGCCTGGAAAGCCTCTCGCGTGCTGGGCAGTAAAGTTTGCAAACTGTCGTATAGTTCCAGGGTGCGGGACAGGGAGGCGTCATTCCCAGTGACAAATTGAACATCCAGATCCAGGAATTGGTTCCCCTTGAAATAGCCGCTCAATGAGGGATAGCTGACCCTGGATTGCAGGCGATGTTCATAGCTTGAGGCCAGTTTCAGGAGTGCTTCGCCGGACTGATGCTTATCACGACTGTTGGTTGAAATAAACAGGTATAGATCAGCAGCATATTCCCAGGCCTGTTCGGCGGCCAGATCATCAGCAATGGAAGCCACATGCTTCATGGAACTACTCACCCCGCTGGAGAGTACGGTTTTAACACAGTCCGCATATTTTTTTTAATGGAGCAGTAACTTTGCCCGGGCCAGCAGGATCGGTTGATGAGGACCCGGCTTCAGCAGGATCTCATCAAAGCTAGTATTGATCAACTCGAAAGCACCATCATTCCCAAGCATTTTGATCAGTTGGTTGCTGATATGATCCAGCATCCCGGGATTCTGATCCAGATGGGCCAGATACTCCCTGCTGGCCATTTGATAATTATGTTTGGCCGCGTGGATACGGGCCAGCTCAAATGCAAAAGCACCCTGATCGTTCAGTCTTGCTCTGCCAGCGGTCAATACCTGGATCGCCTCGTCAGTTGCCCCGGCCTGGAGCATGGCGTTGGTCACGGAGGTATACACAAATCGATCCGCAGGTTTTCTTTGGATGAGAGTTTCCCAATCGCGCTGGGCTTCCAGTTTACGTTCCAGCAGATACAATATTCGTCCCCGGTCCGCAGCCAGTCGTGTATTGCCAGACTGAGTTTTGAGCAGGTCATCCAGGATCTGAAGCAGGGTTGGCGCGAATTCTTTACCTGGCATAAGATTGCTCACCCGAAAATAGAGATTACTATTCGCCGGATTTTTGTAGAGCAACTCCAGGTATAGATTGACCGCTTCCTCTATTTTTCCCAGTCTGGCCAAGGCAGCTGCACGCTGTTCCAGTTTTCGGTCGCTGGATAAAAAGCTACGGGACTGGGATTGGGCTCCAAGTGAGACCGGATTTGTGAGTGCCAGCAACCAAAGCATGGTAAACAGGAAAATTCTTGTCATAGTTGTTGCCTGGCGTTCAAAACCCCAATCTGCCGCGGTATAGCTGTAAGCGAGGCAGGGTGACTATTCAAGGAATTATTCAGGCAGTTTTGAATTGGCTTATTCATTCAGTTCGGCTTCCAGGCGGTTGAAATATTCTCTGATCAAAGCCTGCTCTTCCCGGCTGTAACTTTGTTTCAGGCTGAAGATAAGTTCCTCATATAGCTGGTTACGCGCTTCGCCCAGGTCTACTGGCAGGGATCCACTACCCAACCAGAGGGGGTTGTTCTCTGCGGTCTCTGACTTCCGCTTTTTGCTGAAATCCCGTTGTGTCGCCGAGCGTTGAGCATCCAGCAGGCGGCTAAGAATACGCTGCTGCTGCTCATGGATCTTTTGGGAGGGCCGTTTACGTCTTAATTCTTTGGCTACTGCTTCCATTTCCTGGCCAATCTTCCCCAGATCACCCAACATACGGGTATCCGACCCCATGCCATTCTCTATCTGAGACAGCGCCTCCCGGAGCTGCAGTTGCTGCCGGGCCAATTGCTGCATCATGGAGGGACTACCCATCCCCATCTGCATCATGGTCTGTTGATTCAGACCCTGTTGTTGACCAGCCATCTGCTGTAATTGCTGCATGAAATTACTGAACCCACTGGCTTGTCCAGATTGCTGGAGTGATTCCATGGAATTAGCCAACTGGCGGGCCATTCTATTCAAGCTTTCACGGGCGCTGGCCTGAGCTTGTGAGGATTTACGGGGATTTCGGGCTTCCAATTGCTCAATGGCTTCCTGCATATTCGCCTGGACTGCTCCCAGGGCTCGCCCCATGCTTGAAGAAACAGCAAATGTTTTTGTCCCCAACTCCTGCAGATCTGCTGATAATTGCTTAAGACCCTGCATAAGACCCATTTGAGCATCAGCATAGTCCCTGAGCAGGGAGCTTTGACGAGAGGTTTGGGCAGTGGGTTTTTCCAACTCCTCCTGGGTTTGTGATAAGCGTAAGGTCTTCAGGAGGGCTGAGCGAAACTCTGACATGACCTCTGACATCATTTCCTGTTGCATATTCATCTGCATCTGACTGGATTGGGAGGCCAGCTCACTGAGTGATAGGCCCGCTTGATCTGCTGGTGGTTGAGCGTGAGACATCTGTCCCTGTTGCATGAGCGATGCCGCCTGATCCAGGTTTTCACTGATCTGCTCCCGGGCCATCTGTTCCTGGAGGTCTTGAACGCCTTGAGATGACAAATCTTCATGCTCATCCAGTAATTTTTCTAGATCTTCAGCCAGTTGCTGAGCCTTGTCAAAATCATCGCCGATCTGCTGTTCCTGTTGGGCAGCCTCTGACGGATCACTGTTCTCAAGATCAGCATTCAGATCTTCCTGCCGTTCGGCCAGGTCGTTCAGCCGGGTGGTCAATTCATCGATCTTTTGTTCAATTTCCACTTGTTTGAAGATCTCCAGGGTTCGCTCGACACTTTTTTGAAAGTCCTCCATGGCTGCCTGAAAATCTTCCAGTGCCATTTCCATCTCCCGTGGATCATCATGTTCCATGGCATCCTGTAAACGTTCCATGGCTTCTTTGAGCTCTGGTGTTATCAATTGCTCCATCAACTGTTGTAGTTCGGAGTATTTATCCAGGGTTTCATCGCTCATGAGATTTTGTTCTTCGGCAGAAGCCATCATCTCATCAAGTTTTTGACTGATGTTTTCCAACTGGTCTTTAAGCTGTTCAACCTGTTCCATGGCCTCACCGGCTTCCTGTTGCTGTTCCCAGGATAGATTGGGATCCTTTTGTACTTCCAAAGCCAATTCATCGACCTTATCCCGGATCTCCCTGACCAACTCCAGCACACTCTCCTGTTCCTGCTTTACCTGCTCATTTCCCTGGGCCAATTCCTCAAACATTTCATCCAGGGATGGCAACCGGGCCAACCATTTCTTACTGGATGCCTGACGGGGTCCATCCACAGTATTGTTATCCCAGACCGTAAACCAATATTGGATGGCGTCCTCAGGCATGATACTGATCTGGTTCAGGTCCCAGCGAAAATTAAATTCCAATGAAGCCAGGTCCGTTCGGGGGAGGTCGACACTTTGAACATAGCTACTTGTATCCGCCATGAGATAATCGGGATGTTGGATCTGATAATTCAATTCCAGCCGGGAGAATCCAAAATCATCATCCAGCTTCAAGCGGATGGGGATCAGCATATTTTCGCCAATGATCACATCCTGACCAGGGACCATAACCCGGATAATGGGCGCCACATCGGTGGCAACATACAGGGGGTAGACCAGGGGATCCAGATTTGAGACCCCTTCATCATCAGTGAGCTCAAACCAGATCTGGTCTGCCTCCATCAAAGTAAATCCGGTTTTGAAGCGGTGACCTTCCAGCTGCACATCAATGGGTGCGGCTCCAGCAAAATTAAGCGCCGCTGATGCGATCTCTTTGGAAGCCAGGCCCTCGAAACTGATCCGCGATCCTTTGAACCCGCTAATATCCATAATATCTCTGGTATAGATCTCCGCCGGCAAACGGGTATAAGCTGGCGGCCGAATTCGCACGCTTAGATCCTGAACCAGCGGCCGGTTAATGACCTGGACGCTCAAGGGGAGTGATTCGATCACATCCCAGGGTTCCCAGGGTCTCTGGTTCACGACCCGAACCGAAACGGTAAAGCTCCGCATAACATGATCGAGAGGGAAATTGAATTTTTGATCCGTCACTTGAACGGGGTAAATATTAGTATCTTTTTGCGTGGTGATGAACAGTTCAACCTGATCCACAGCACGACCTGCGATCTGCCCTTCGATAAGCAAAGAATCTCCAGCCAACACCCGTTCTGACTGGGTTTGCAAGACCAGGCTGAGTGGTAATGGATAATCGAACTGGACTTCCGGTTGACTCAGACGAACAAGGGCAGCATTGGTATTTTGAAAATTTATCACGTAGACAAGTAACAGGATCCCCACCCCAATAGCGCTGCGCTTCAGGTAGGTCGTGATCTTTGTTCGGGGAAAAAGCAGGCTTTCAGGCACCTGTTCAATGACCTTGATGCCAGCCTGGACAGCCGCCTTATGTAAGCTACTCGAGATACCGGCCTGGGGCTGCACGCTGTTTAATTGGACCGCATTCAACACCCGGTCACCTACTTCAGGCAGCCGGTCACCAATGAAGCGCGCCAATTGCTCGGGGCTGGTTTCCTGCAAGCGCTGATCTTTCAGAAGCCAATAATTTAGCAGGATCCCCAACAGTGATAGAGCAGCGATCGCCCCCAAGGCGCTGAGGAGCATGGCTTTGATCTGGGGGTCAAAATAGCGAAAGCTCTCTAACCAGACAAAGATACTCACCATAACGGCCATGACTGCAAAGGTGATCAGACCCAGAACTGCTCCTTTTCCCCGGGCATTACTCCTGGCATGGACCCCGAGTTTGAACAAACCCGAAGCGGGGGTCCGGACTCTGGAATCTTCTGATTGAGTGGCTCTGGTCATGGGATCAATGGGTAAACGCATAAATTAAAATATTGGTGCCCATCTCCAGGGCGGCCTGATGTTTTCGCACCCCATCCTGGTGAACTTCAAGATCTTCCCAGCCATCCCCCAGGTCTGATTCGTAGCTATACAATACGATCATGCGACCCTGGTGAAAGAGAGCCAGGGCCTGGGGTGGTTTTCCATCATGCTCATGGATCTTTGGCAGCCCCCCGGGGAAGGAATAATAACTATTAAAAAGCGGATGATCATAGGGGAGTTCCACCCATTCCTTTTTGGGGAAGACCCGTTTCATTTCCCGCCGGAAGGACTCATCCAGACCATAATTATCGTCAGCATGGAGGAAACCCCCACTGCTGAGATAGTCGCGTAATTTGTGAACCTCTTCATTGCTGAATTTCAAGTTGCCATGGCCGGTGAGGTACAGGTAGGGGTGATTATAAAGGTCTGCATCATCAAGCTTGACCCGATACTCCTGTGGGTCAATACGGATGTTGGTATTGTCTGCAATAAAGCTGATCAGGTTGGGTAGTGAACTTGGGTTGGCATACCAGTCACCTCCACCATCATAGTGGAGTCGGGTGATGTGTAAATCCTGTCCCAGTAGTCCGGAGAGGATAAATAGCCCTGTCATGATTAAGCGTATTATCATCTTTAGCGAATACTCCCCACTAATTTCAGGCTGCGCATCTGAAAACCGACGCTATCAGATCTAATTATCAACTGTATTTTCCCCATGGGTCATCCGGTCACGGATACCTGTCTTATTAATTATCTTCAACAACACGGTTTTAGCTTCATCCATACTTATCTGCATTCATCTGCGGTATTGTCTAAGTCATTCTTCAATTCTCAGACGACTTCCTTGATCATCCAGACACCGATCACTACCGTCATGGCGCTTTTGATCACCTTGGCAGCAATGGAACCCATGAGGGCACCCATGGCGGCTCTCCGGGCACTGCTCTGGTCTTTACCTGCCTGTAATTCACCCCAGTAGGCACCCAGATACGATCCCAGGAACAGGCCAATAACAGCGCCTACTACAAAGAACAAGCTTCCTAGAATAATTGTTCCCACCAGTCCACCAATAATGGCCAGTATAGCTGAACGTTTTTCGGCACCGCTATATTTGGCGGCCAGACCGCCCAGAGCATACTCCATGATCTCCAGCAATAACATGATCCCCAGGATGATCAGAATTTCTGCTACAGAAATGAGTCCAAAATCACCGACCCAGGCCCAGACAAAGATAAATCCCAACATAAGAAAGCTGCCGGGCAGGTTCAGCCAGATGGTCACAGCTGAAATAACAGTAAAGGTGATGATCAGTAGCAATGCAATTACTTCCATAGCTAATGAAAGTAATGGAGAAGGATGCCAAAGTGGAGTGGTTTATTATTTTCCGGCCAGGGAGGTCTGGCAAAATTAAATCCGAAATTTAATCGTTCCCCTAAGTCGTATTTGTCCCCAAATATTTCTTCTAAAATCAATAATCGTTATTTCTTGTTCGATATTAAATATGTTTTCAGGTACACATTTGGGGGATGAACCATTTTTTGGTTATCGAGACCTGACCGGTCTTCAATACTACCTGGCTGGGACCAAGGTTTATCTGGCTGAAGAGAATCGGTAGAGATAACGAAGTTGGGTGCTATTTTGAGGTAAAAACTGGGATAAAAGCTTAGGGCAACAGAGACAAGCAAATGCTAAACCCTGATGATTTCCCATCGTTTGGATAGAGTACTGAACCCGATTATATTTGCGCTATATCAAATACACTGATTAAGAGACCAGTATCTGTGTGCCATATCACAACTTTCGTATCTAAATTTGATACTTTCGCTTGTCACTAACAACTAAGGAGGATACCAGGATGAATACCATTAAAACAAAAGGAATGTATTGGTCAGTACTGATAAGCGTCATGCTGCTGGCTATGCCCACGTGGGTACTGGCAGATGATTCCGGTACACCTGATATTGAGCGAATAAAACAACTACGACAATTGCAAAATCAGGGTATAATTGTCAAGAATCTGGAGGCTTCAAGCATTCAGGTAAGTGCCAGTCCAGAACAGGCGCGAATGGACAGGCTGGCGCAGGCTTTGTCCAAGGCGACCAAGCAAAAGCTGCCCAACCTGGATAGAAGATATAGCCTTAAGCTTGGGCAGAAAGATCTTCAGGTTCCCCAGCTCCAGCAAAGCAATTTGCGTGAAGTGATTTATAATCAGGGTGTCCTAAGTGGAGACAATTCGGTAGAAACTGGTCTTGAATATTTCAACTTTCTGACTGGCGAGAACAGCTCCGACTCGGTGGGGATGGATGTCCGTATCACTGGGAACGAGGGTACCAATTTCGGGAATGAATCCGCTTCCTGGGGTGATCCCAGTATGCTGTATTTTTTTAGTGATGTTGGAACTCTCGATGACGTATCTGTGGTGGATGATCTTGGCATGGGTACCTGGACCACAGTGTCCTGGGATACTGGACCAGCTGGCAATGACTATCAACCTCTGGCTGTGGGTAATTTATGGGTGGTCTATGCCCGCATGTCCCATATGTATGTCGCTCTGGAAGTAACGTCTGTAGATACCTGGAACCAGTATTTCGAATTCGATTACCTGATCCAAACGGATGGCAGTACAGAATTTGATGGTGGCGTGGAACCTACCTTATTTGACATGACTGTCGACGGCGCCTATGCCGCCACACTTGAGGTCGGCTCAAATCCATATTTTGAGATCATACTAGATGGCGCTCCACAGTTGGAGTTCATGGTTCTGTGGGATGCCAATCATGATGGTAGCTGGGACGATGGAGATTTTCCACTTGATATCTACGATTTAATGGATGGTAGCCCTGAGGATGAAGAACCAGCAGATGGCATCTTTGGTTTTACCTATACCGATGAAATGGCAGATGGAATAAACTATTTCACTGATGACCTGATCTTTGTTGCTTTCCAGGCTATGAATTCAGCTGAGGTTGCTGTAACATTTTATAGCAATCCAACTCCTTACTCTGTCTCTGGATATGTTTCACTTGATGATGGTGGTGGACCACCTCTGGAAGGTATTATAGTTTGGGCATTCTTCGAGGGAGATGAACAACCTGCAATCATTGATGTAACAGATAGTGCTGGAATGTACCATTTTGATCTACTCGATACCGGGTATGTCTATATTGAGTCAGAAGATCACTTCTTTATTACCAATGGTTTCATTCCAGACCCTCCCTACCATTATGTGCATGTTATGGGACACGAACCAGGGTACAACTTCTTCTATACCGAGCCTACCAGCACGATCCAGGGCTACGTTTATGATGAGGCTGATCTTCCGCTTCCCGGCATTGAGGTTCGAGCTAACACAGATGGTCCTGGCTTTTCAGCTACGACAGATGAGAATGGGTTCTATAGCATGGGCGTGATGCCCGGCTGGTACCAGGTTGTGGTCGACTGGTGGACTTTACCCCAGCCCTATATGCTGCCTTATGGTGAAGATGTTGAAATCGCCGAACTTGAAGTTGTTGATCTGGATTTATATGTGATTACAGCTAACAGCATGATCTCAGGCAGCGTCATGTTGGATGGCGCTGCTTATCCAGATGCATTTATTTGGGGCAATCATCCTGATTTTGGTTGGACCGCTACCATGTGCGATGAGGATGGCAACTACGAGTTACCGGTCTTTGATGATGGAATGACCCTCTACGATCTGAGTGCTCACCTCCCGGGGATGCCCAATGTCCTCCAGGTAAGTGAGAACTGGGATGTTCCTGCTGGAACCACTGGAGAAATGATTCTTCTGGAGACCTTCTATGGTGGTCTCCACGGTTATTTCATCAATGGCGAAACTGGTGAACCACTTATGGAGGCCTGGGAAGCGAGCATGGTGCTTCGTGATCTGAACACGGAGATGGAGTATTGGTCAGGTCCTCATCCAAATGGGTACTATGAGATGTGGGTGCCAGATGGTCTATATGAGGTTATAGTCTGGAGTACGAACTGGTACCTGGATGAACCGGATACGGTATTTATAGATGGAGTGCAGGTCGAACATGATGTAGTCTTGTGGCCTGTTGGATTTGATACATTTGTGGAAGGGCAAGTCTATGACCAATTAGGCTCTCCGATAATGGATGCCGAGGTCATGATCGGAAATGATGATTGGGGAGCAATTGAATATACGGATGAGTATGGATACTATCATATCAATGCGCCCTACGGATACTACGGGATGTCAGTTTATGCCGATGGTTTCGAGGAGGAATGGGATCAGGTCGATTTGACCGACGGTCCGGCCTTTCGTGACTTCTACCTAACTCCCTTCGTAGTAGATGGTGCCATTGCAGGTTTCGCTTTTGACGTTGATTCAGGCGATCCCATCAGTGGTGCAGAAGTATTCATCTACACGGATGGGGTGAGCTGGTTCGACTATACCGATGAAGATGGTGAGTTCTTGTTCGATCTGCCAAATGGTGCGTACGACCTGGTCATTGAGCACTACGAATACGCTCTTTTCTGGAGTGAGGGATTGGTGGTAGCCGATGATACGGTCTATGTCGATGCTCCCATGGTCTTCCTTAATACCGGTTTAGAAGGGTATGTCTATTCCAATGATGACGGTATGCCAATTTGGGATGCTGAAGTGGCCATTTTGAGCACCACAGATCCCACTATCGGATTCCTTGGATATTCAGATGAAGATGGCTACTACAATATCCCGGCTTTGAATGGCGAATACCAGGTCTTCGCTGCTGCACCAGGTTTTGAGGGTATCGAATTGGGTCTGATAACCATCGAGGATGACTGGTCATACATGGATATCTATCTGGAAACCTATGAATTTGCCACGGCACCTGAGATCAACTTTATCATGGATCAACCCAACGATCAGGGTCGCCAGGTTCGGATGCAATTCTGGCCCGGTGGTACTGAATGGGGTCCGTTTATGGGCTATAGTATTTGGCGACTGACCCACACACCCAATGGTGATATCTTTGATTTCGTGGATTACCTACCCTACCATGAGTTCAATGCCTATAATCTAGTGGCACCTACCCTGGTAGATTCCAGTGCCAATAACACTGACCCACAATACTACACGAGTTTATTCAGGGTTGATGGGCACTATGATATGTATGGGTATATCGAGGGTGAACCGGCTGCCGGCCATTCTGTTGATAACATTCATCCAGGTGTTCCTGGTGTTCTGGCCCTGCTTAGTTCCGGTGAAGCCGGAGTGGAGCTCGGCTGGGAAGCCAGTATGGCTGCTGATTTCCAGTATTTTGAAGTACAGCGTGCTGACAATCCTGATTTCACAGATGCAGTTGTGATGATGACGGTTGATCCATTGTATATTGATGAAGATGTTACAATTGGGCAAACCTATTATTACACCGTTGCCGCTGTGGATGCCAATGGCAATGTCGGTGAGAGCACAAATATGGTAACCACCTCCATCGTCTCAATTGATGAGGCTGAACTGTTACCCTCCGCTTTTGGTCTCTCGCAGAACTACCCCAACCCCTTTAACCCAAGCACGAGTATTGAGTTTGCCCTTCCAGAAGCCTCCAATGTCTCGCTGGAGATCTACAATATCCTGGGTCAGAAGGTCCGCACCCTGGTCAATGGCTATCTACCCGCCGGATATATCAATACCAGTTGGGATGGATTGGGAGAGAATGGCAGAGAACTGAGTAGCGGTACCTATATCTATCGCCTGAAGACTGCTGATATGTCCTTCAGCAAGAAGATGGTGCTGATGAAATAACACCCTGATTTTATACTAGTAACCAGGGTTAACAGTAGAGCCGCAAGACATTGCGGCTCTACTTGTTTCAACCCCGTCTTTGGCATTGACTGAGGGAGGCTCATCAGCTACTTTTGGCCGCTTCTATTTCATCCCGAAAAATTGGGAATGGAATATTGGATCACAGAGGTAATACGAGGGGAACAAATCCCTGTTATAATGGTAGATTGAAAACATGAAACTGTTGCTGGCTACACAAAATAGACACAAGGTTGACGAATTGATGCGTCTCCTGGAACCCTACGACCTGGAAGTAGTGTCTCTGCTTGACTTTCCCGAGATCGGGGAGATCGTTGAAGATGGAGCTACTTTAGCGGCCAATGCGCTGATAAAAGCCAGGGCTGGTTATGCCCATTGCCATCTGCCCACCATTGCTGATGATACGGGTCTGGCAGTAGATGCCCTCAATGGCGCCCCCGGTGTTTATGCTGCACGGTATGCCGGTGAAAATGTCACGTATGATCAGAATGTTCAGAAAATGCTGGATGAGCTACAGGACATTCCCGCTGATAAACGCCAGGCTCAATTTCAAACCGCTGCTGTTTTCTATGATGGTGAAACCACCATTACTGCTCTGGGTGAAGTCGTCGGCTCCATTACCACGGAACGACGGGGGGAAACTGGTTTTGGTTATGATCCGATCTTCTTTATCCCCGAAAAGCAAAAGACCTATGCGCAAATGAGCTTATCAGAAAAGAATCAATTAAGCCACCGAAAAAGGGCCTTTGAGGCACTTTTCAAGAATTTACTCCAAACCCACCATGCTTTTAAAGCGGAGCCACAACAATTAGAATCCTAAGCTAGTTTTTTCCCCATCCTCAATGGAGACAAGTCGGGTTTAAAACAACTAACGTGAGAACGATAGCAGCACTCATATTATCCTTTATTACCATTTGGCCGTATGCAATAGGTCAATCTGATGAGCCACGTCCAGAGCAGACCTACTTCTCGATCAGGGCTGATTTCTACGAACCTGCCAGCACCCCTTTATTCAGAACTGGGAAACAGGGTCTCTTCTTTAGCGATACGGCCCTCTATCTGGCCTCGCCCATGAGTGAGATCGCCCTCAACTCCATCAAGACCAACATACTTATGGATAGCACTGCCACCTATTTCACCCTGGCCCAGATGATGGATGGGAAACCAATCGGAATTCCCACTGTAATCAGCATTGATGACTATGTTGAATTGAGTCTTGAGCACAAAAAAAACCAGCTTTTTAAAAAGATCGCCACGGGAAACCTGCAGGCCGAGGAAGATGCAGCAAGCTCCCAGTCCTTCGAATTGATCGGTGCTGATATCGCCGGACAACGGGTTTCCCTGCGGGTTCGGGGAAATGTGAATATTACGGGTAAATTTCGAAGCGAGGACCGTTCCCAGACCACCAATGTGAATAGCCAACAGCAATCAAATACCTTCCAAATCGAGCAAAAGCAGGCTTTTAAGATCGAAGGTAAGATCGGCGATCGGATCAGCATTCAGGTGGATCAGGATAGTGAGCGTGATTTTGATTTTGAAAACAATATGGAGATCTTTTACAACGGGAACGAGGATGAGATCATCCAACGGGTGGAAGCTGGAAATATTTCTCTAAGTCTGCCTGGCACCAAGCTGGCCATGTTTTCCGGCCAAAGCAATGGACTGTTCGGCTTGAAAGCCCTGGCTAAGATCGGTCCGGTTGATGTAACTGCCATCGCCTCCCTGGAACGCGGTCGCAAGGAAAAGTTGTCATTTAATGACGGAAGCTCAGAGGCGGCTGAAATTACCATTGAGGATTACAACCGTCGGATCAATACTTATTTTTATGTCAATCATTTTTATCGCAGAAAAGCCTACCCCCTTAATGACCAGGGGCAGTATCGACTTACCGGCCGCACGATCCAAACGATCCGGGTCTATAAATACACCTCGTTCAATCCCGGTGGCCAGATCACTAATTTCGCCAGAATCTTCAACGAGCCCAACGAGCCCAACGCTGAAGCGGTTACCAGCCGTCAGGTCATCCAGCTAAAACAGGGAGCTGATGAAGACTACGTACTATATGAGGATCTGGGAGTGATCCGCTTAAACACGGCGGTGCAATCGAATGAAGTGCTGGCCATCGCCTACAAGGACACGTTCATCAATACAGCCAATATGGATCAAACAAATCTGATGGTCCCGGATTATGATCCTTTTTTCAGTGAAATGTGGAGTTACCAGGAAGGCAATGATGTTGCTTTGGGTACGCCGGGGACCGCAGATACGCTGATCCTGAAAATGATCAAACCAGATGATGCCCTGCCAGGGCAGGAATCCTGGGATTTGGAATGGAAAAACGTGTTTTACCTCAAAACCTCGTCTATTGACAAGGAGGGGTTCGACCTGAAGATCCGGCGGAGTCTGGGTGGTGAAGCAGAAGAATTGGCAGAAGACGGAACTCCCTTTTTGCAGCTATTTGGTCTGGACCGTAAAGGGGTGGATACCGATCCCTTACCCGATGGCATCATAGATCTGGATTATGGAAATATCCTCAACTTCCGGCGGGGGGAGTTGATCCTGCCTTATCTATATCCTTTCCGAGCCGATACTGCCGTAGCCGACCAGCCCGACTGGATGACCAATTCAGCCGATCAACGTCTGGGAAATGGCGGTAACCCCAACCTGGTGGCCTATCCAGAATATCAGAGTAATTCTTTTTATGATAACGCCTCCAACATGACTGACTACAACAAGGACAGTAAGTTCCGGTTTCATGTGAGATATGCCAACCAGAGCTCAACCTTCAATCTGGGTTTCAACCTCATTGAAGGATCAGAGGAGGTAACCCTGAATAATGTGCCCCTGGAACGAGGACCCTCAAAAGATTATACCATCGACTATTTCACGGGCCAACTAGTCATCTTGAATGAAGCAGCCCTGGCCCCTGGCGCCAAGTTGGATATCAAATATGAATTGAATGAGTTTTTCCAATTGGACAAGAAGGTTATCCTGGGAACCCGGGCAGAAATGAAATTTGGTAAGGACAAGCGCTCATTTATCGGTTTAAGTGCCATCTACTTCTCAAAAAGTAGCATTGATGAAAAGGTGCGGGTCGGTAAAGAGCCCATGGAAAATTTTATCTGGGATCTGAATACCAAAATCACCCGTGAGCTCCCCTGGTTGACGCGGGGCCTGGATTGGCTGCCGATCATCAAAACAGACGTGAATTCATCAGTTACTTTCACTGGCGAAATCGCCCAGGTTATTCCCAATCCCAACACATCCGTGAACCAGGAACTGGGCGATTTTGGAGTGGCTTATCTGGATGATTTTGAGGGCAGTCGCCGGGTGGCTCAATTGAGTATCATCCGTGGCTCCTGGGGTGTGTCCTCTATTCCCATAGATGGGACTGGAAGAGGTAACCGTGAGCGTGCTTTTACCTATTGGTACAATCCTTACAACCGCATCCTCACCAAACAGATCTGGCCCAACAAAGAGACCAGTGCCCAGGCCCAAAATGATGTGACCGATATTCTAGTACTCCACGTAATTCCCGATTCCTCTTTCTCAGTCCGGGACGGAGACGCTCCTGGGGAAGCCTGGGGTGGGATCATGCGGGCCATGTCATCTGGCTACTATGACCAGTCTGAGTCCAAGTTTCTGGAGATGTGGGTCAAGGGAAACCAGGGACGGCTGCACATTGATCTGGGTTTTATCAGTGAAGATCAACAAGAATTAAACCAGGCATGGACGGTAGATATTCTGGATGAAACCGTCACCAAAGGCTATGGCAACAAACCTGATACCGAGGATATTCCCTCCCAGGTATTTCCATCTGGTGATGGATTCGTGGTTGAGGAGGAAGATTTGGGGCTGGACGGCCTCCCCTATACCACACCGGAAAATATTGAATTGTATGGCTATCACCATCCATCCTGGGATCATTATGAATTTGATCCCAATACCAGCCCCATTGACTACCGTCATATTAACGGGACCGAAGGCAATCTCAAGATCGAAGGGGGGACCTACCCCAACACTGAAGATCTAAACAATGATGGTGCGCTTGATACCCGTAACGCCTATTTTACCGTTGATGTGGATCTGACAGGAAATGAATATATTGCCGGCCGGACACGCTTCAGTGACAATACTGAAACCGGGTGGAAACTGATCAGCATCCCCCTGTCGGTGTTCGAAGCAGCCGGTGATAAGCCTGAGCTGGCCTTGTGGTCCCAGATCAAATTTGCCCGCTTATGGATGGATGAAATTCCGGCTGGTGGGGCTGCCCTGCAGATTGCCACAGTGGATATTGTGGGAAATGATTGGCAGGAACGCGGTATTTATTCTAAGTATGACGGGTTCGAAAATGTGGTCAATGATTCCCTCCATGGCACCATCAACGTCATGGTGATCAATACCGAGGATAACCCGGGTCGCTATAATGCTGAGGCCGTTCCCGGCAGCTATTCTGCACCTCCGGCTGGCGTTCAGGGTATTCTGGATCCCATTACTCAGCTTAGATCGAAGGAACAGTCCCTGGTTATCCGCGCCGATGACCTGGAACCCGGTTACTCCGTTGTCGCTGATAAACAATTTCGTGGTGCCAAAGCCAAGGATTTTATCCGTTACAATACCATGAAGATGTTTGTGCATGGCTGGGACAGATCGCGGGGGGGTAGTTATGAATCCGGATTCTCTAACTATGAGCTGGAAAATGAATCTGAGTTAGAATTCTTCTTTCGTTTCGGAGAGACAGACAATGATTATTATGAAATCAGGCGACCTATTTACCCCGGTTGGGATGAACGAAACCACCTGGAAGTGAATTTAGCTGACCTGGCAAATTTCAAGCTGGCCCTGGAGGATTCGGTCTTTATTATCAAAACCATCTATTATGGCGATGTACACGAAGAAGGTAGTCAGGATCCTGATAGTACTGCTTTAGATACCCTGTCTTGGGCGGATCTATCGGTTGATCATAAATATGCTACCCGAGATCTGGCTGATGGAAGTACCATTGCCGTCAAAGGTCGACCCTCCCTTTCCAGAGTGAAAATCCTTAAAACCGGCTTTAAGAACCTTTCCTCACAGAAAATGAGTGGTGAGATCTGGTTGGATGAACTGCGGCTCAGCGATGTTGAAAAGAATACCGCCACGGCCTATCGGGCGAATGTGAGCATGCAATTTGCCGATGTGGCCAAGATCAACATGGATATCCAGCGCGACAATGCCGACTTCCACAATGTTCAACAACAGTTTGGTAGCGGCGACAATTCCGTCGCCGCAAATATTAGTGGCAGCCTGTCTGTGCATAAGTTCCTCCCCGCTGCCTGGGGCTTAAATATTCCGGTCTCCCTGTCCTACCGTGAGAGCGAAAAACAGCCAAAGTATATCAAGGGTAGTGATATTCGGATCGCAGATCTGGACCCCTCTCTCCAGGATACTCTGGAAACCATGACCGTTCGCAATCAAGCTTACAATTGGAATGTGTCACTCTCCAAAAAGGTCAAAGCGGAACACTGGTTGCCAAAATACACTATTGACAATATGAATTTCAAAGTGGGCGGAAGTAAAAGTAATGCCTCCAATGCTCTGAAAAGTGAGCAGAAGGCGGAGAAGATCGACGGGAGCTTCAGTTATAAAGCGAATTTTGGAAAGGCCTTCAAGCTGGCGCCCTTTACATTTATGGAATCCCTGCCCTTCATTGGCGAGGCCCTGGCTGCCACGGAAATCGGTTATCTGCCAAATAATATCGGCTTTGATGCCTCCATGGCAGAAAATAAATCCTCCAGCATTTTTCGAAACCCCAATGCGACACCGCTAAATCCCACTCATCAATTGAGCATGAATCGCAGATACAATATCGACTGGAGTCCCTTCAATAATGTCACTGCAAAATTCAATGCCACCCTGGCTAATAATCTGGATAGCCTGAAAAACCGGAAAGAAGATATTATCCGCAAGGCTGATTTTGGTCATCTGGCCAATTACAAAGAGACCTATTCGGTGAGTTGGAATCCCAAGTTCCTGAAATTGCTATCACCTTCTTTCTCCTATGCATCCAATTTTTCTGCCACAGATAAGATAACGATTGATCAACCTGGACTGGATCTCAGTGTGAGTGCCAACACATCAGCGAACATGTCTGTAACAATTTCGGAGTTGTTTGGTCTGCTTCATACTCCTGAAAAGAGTAACAAATCTGACAGATCCAGAGCCTCCACCAAGCCTCAGCGAGGACGTGGACGGGCAGCGCCCAAGAAAGAAGAACCAGCACAAGCAGCCAAAGAAGAGCAGGCCGATCCGGATGAGGAAAAGCAGGCTGGGGATCTCAGCCTGACCAAAATCTTCGACTTTACCTACAATACCCTGGATCGGATCGACCCCATTTCAATGAATCTTACCCAGGGCCGACGAAATTCCATCTTACGCCAGATCAGCTCTCTTGATACCGTTCTGGTCTTCCGTGAAGGAGATACAACCGGGGTTGCTGACTCGCTTGTGCTACAAGTGAAGGAAGTAGAACTGAGCACTGTTGGCTACGCTTATCGGACTGGTTTACAACTGGGTGGCAATTTCTTAAATCATCCTGATGCAACCAACCCCATCGTTTCCGGGGATGATGTAAACCTGACACTGCGTTCCGGACTAAGGCTCACAAAAACCCTGACCACAAAAATGACCTTTACCTTTGGCCAAAGCCAAAGCCTCGTAAATAAAAGTCAGGGAAAGGTGATCAAAACAAAAATGGACTTCCTCCCCAGCGGAACTTTCTTTGGGGTTCCTAAAAATGAAATTAAATCTTTTGGAACCGCTGGAATACCCCTACCCTCTTTTACCGTACGATATTCCGGTTTGAAAAATATTGAATGGCTAAAAAAATTCATTACCGGCGCCAGTCTGGATCTCAATTATGCCGGCAAAAAGAATGTGAGCCAGGAAAAAGGGATCATCACGGGCGAAACTTACAACGTGTCCTTTTCACCTCTGGTTGGGCTGAGTATTCAGGGTAAGCAAAACATCAATGCCTCCCTGAATTACAGTATCACCAAAAATATAAATAATACGATCAGCGTCACTGAACTGACCACATCAAAACAGACCTTTAATCAATCGTTGAATACCAGTATATCCTATTCCCACCGGGGTGGAATGACCATACCACTGCCCTTCATGGAAGATAAATATCTGGAAAATAATATCGACTTCCGGATCGAAATTTCCTATACAGATGAGCAGGAATATACTGGTACTGAGAGTGTCGAGGGAATTGAATTTGGAGACGGTCGCTTTACAAAAGCTCTTTCCGCCCGTCCTGGAATCCAGTATAGTTTCACCGATAAAGTCTCTGGAAGTATTTCCTACGAATACCGCATCACTGAGACTCGGGAAAATGGCCGGAGAGATGTGGGTGATTTTCAATTTGGGGTTAATATTCAGATCAAGGGATAGGTGATGTTATGGCATTATTAATAATAAAAATTATGAACATTATTAATTGGGCAAATTCGTTGGTTGGGGGTAACAATAACGGTTTTATTGTTGGTAACGACAATATTTTTGTAACTGTAGAGACAAGGCATGCCTTGTCTCTACAATTACAACCACGACAGTCCAACCTGATTATAATCATATTTTTGGCTCTCGTATTACCCATCCTCTCATCAGCCCAGACAGACTTTGACGGCGATCGGGCTTTTGATGATTTGGTGGCTCAATGTGACCTGGGCACCCGGGAGCCCAATTCCACCGGTGCCAAAGCGGCCATCGACTTCTTCCGGAAAACCCTGGAGCCTCTGGCTGATGAGGTCCACCTGCAAAACTTCAAGTTCGCTGATCCCTATGCTGACCGTCAACTAAACCTGACCAACATTATCGCTCGTTTTCAACCGGAGAAATCCGATCGCATTATCCTGTGTGCACATTGGGATACCCGGCCACGAGCAGAGTATGATAAATATTTTCCCGGCCAACCCATGATCGGGGCCAATGATGGTGCCAGTGGGGTGGCTGTCCTGCTAGAGATCGCCCGTCAACTGAAGCAATCACCTGTTAATCCAGGAATCGATATAATTCTGTTTGATGGTGAAGATTATGGCGCTCCAGGTGACCTGCAATACTATCTCATTGGCAGTCGTTACTATGTAAAGCACCCCTTTCTGCCACTACCCAGGCTGGTCATTTTACTGGATATGGTGGGTGATGCCGACCTCACAATCAAGATCGACCCGGTCTCCTATCGCTCTGCCCCACGCGTTATGGAAGAAATCTGGTCACTGGCTGCTGAGATCGGCTACGATCAGTTTCAACTGGTAGCGGGTGCTCCCATGTATGACGATCATGTGCCCTTTATTGAAATGGGGATTCCGGCCATCGACATAATTGATTTTGAATATCCAGGTCCAGATAACCGCTACTGGCACACCCATGACGACACCATGGATAAATGCAGCCCGGAAAGTCTTGAGGCCGTTGGAAACACATTATTGAGCTGGTTGTATCAACAATGAGAGTTTGGTTATGACAAACCCGTACGTACTTCGCCAGGTCTCGCTATGGGCCTTAATTTCGACGACTTGTACACAACACGGAGTACATAATATTAACGGCAAAAAGGACTCGAATTATGAGTAAGATCTATGCCAATCCCTTTCGCTGGGGGAAAGCCGTAAGCGGTAGTCACTATATCGCACGTTCCGCTGAACAGGATCAGATCTGGACCGCCCTTGAAAAGCAGATCAATCTGATCATTACTGGTCAACGAGGTACTGGGAAAACCAGTTTATTGCGGCATACACTCGGCAAAAGTTCAATCCCTTCAGTCTATCTGGATCTTAGTTTCGTCCTGAGTCGTGAAGATCTCATAAACCTGTTGTTGGATGCTGTGGTAAAGAGCTTCCCTGAGCTCATGCAATCTGAACAAGTTAAACTCCTGCGACCAGAGAATGGGACTGGAGCCTTCACACCTGTCTTTGATCTCTGGTACGATCAAGTAAAAGAAAGTGATCAAAAATTCATCCTTGTTTGGGATGAATTTCAGCATGTGGTGAAACTCAAGGATCATATCCTGGAGGACCTTAAGGTGGATCTCCGGGATCGACGGGATATCACCCATGTTTTTGTCAGTCACCGGCAGGATATTTTACATGACATTTTCGATGATAAATTAAACCCTTTTTTCAAATCAAAGGCGATCCTGGTTCTCAATAATATTGAGACCAAAGCCTTCAATCGTTTCCTGACACAACGGTTCCGCCGGATGGGTTTGAGCGATTTCGATCTGGCTGATACGGTCTTGAAATTCACAGAGGGGCATCCTCAAATGACTCAAAAATTTGCCCATGCGCTTGCAGAACTTTGGCTGGAAGGGTCTTCTACCCGCCTCATGGAGCGAACCATGAAAAAAATGCTGGAAAATCATGAGACCGCTTTTACCACCTGGTGGGATAGTTTTAGGTTGAATGAAAAGCGTCTTTTCCTGGGTCTAGCCAGCGGATATTCCCATCCCACCGAATTGGAATTTATCAAAAGATTCAAATTATCTGCCACCAGCACAGTTCACAACACTGTATTAAAGTTGTTGAGAGAGGGCTGGCTGATCAACCGGGATGAGGGCTATCACATCTACAATCCGCTTTTTGTCAAATGGCTCCAGCAGGGTAAGGGGCTTTCTTGGTGAACACCGTCTCACAATGGATCTCTGCTGATATTGATATCGCGGTTGAACACAAAGAGATCGCCATGGATTTTGCCCTGGCTCTCGGTGGCCTGGCCATTGTTGAAAAGGGATCCATCTTTCAGGTCAGCTACCCCCTGGATGATGATGTCCAGATGATCCTGGACAACTTGAGAACCTTCCTGAAAGATCTGGATCCCAGGGCCAGTCTGACTGAGGATGTGGTTGACCGGGAAAATTGGAATAAAAACTGGCAGGCCTACTTCAAGCCGACAGTCATTACGAAGCAGCTTATCGTCCTGCCTGAGTGGGAGGAACCGGCTGGCTTTCCACAACGGGTCAAAACCCGCATCCGACCGGCCATGGCCTTCGGAACGGGCACCCATGAGACCACCCGACTCTGTCTTCAGATACTGGAAGCAGCAATATCAGGCCAGGAATATATGCTTGATGTAGGGACGGGGAGTGGTATTCTGGGTGTTACTGCCCTTAAACTGGGTGCCTCCCAGGTAGACGCCATCGAGAACGACCCTTTTACAAAGGAAAATATTCAGGATAACCTGAAGCTGAATGGGATTGAATCGGGGTTTAAGCTCCAGATCACTGAAACGCCCGTGCTTCACCCACCCTATGATCTCCTGGTTGTGAATATCATCCGGGCGCGACTTTTCCCGATCTTGCCCAAATATTTCCAGGCTGTCAGACCAGGTGGGCAGGTGATCGTCTCCGGTCTTCTGGTCAGTGAAGATGCAGAATTCCGGGGGCTATTGACCAAGTCTCCCTGGACAATTGTTAAACCTTATACCAAGAATGAATGGATCGCTTACCTATGCACAGTAGAATAAAACAGAGTCCCCGCAGGGATAAAATAAACTCAGGGAGCCGTAACGATCATGGGCACAGCGCCTACTCCCGGTCCACTGGATATCACATACCACGGATCTTGATCATATTTTTTTCAATTGTGTCCATCCTGTTGTTGGTCATGTGCGATCAGACACCCACCACGTTTGATGAGGAACCTTTCCTGGATGATCCTGTTGATGGTAGCTTTGGTGTGGAAATCACTGCCTTTGAATTTGACTTTCCAACGCAGGAATTCTTCTTCTCCGTGGCTGTGATCAGCCCCCCGGAAGGTTTCAACATTCAGGCTCAATTACTGACTTCCCAAACCGAATCCAGCATCATTGCTCTCAATGACCTGGGCTTGGAAGGCGATATTCAGACCCAGGATGGTTCCTATGACGGAAACTGGACCTTACCGGACTCCATAGCGGCCCTGATGGACAGTCTCTGGACCCTGATGGTGACTACTGATCCTGGTCCAGAAGCCGCAATTCAAAATATCCAGCCGGAACGGCCGGCTCCTCCAGTGATCAGGGAAATAAGTCACCAAGATACGCTCACGCTCCTGACAGACGCTCTGGTACTTGATACGCTCAGGGTGACGGTCACCCATCCCAAAGGTCTGGATGAGATCCGATCAGTAAGCCTGATGTCTCTCAAACCGGATGGCAGTTATGCCAATCTAGGCAACCCCATAACCCTCTACGATGATGGGGGGGCCGAATTGTCCGCTTACTGGGAAACCTGGGATATAATGTTAACCAGTGGTGATGAAGTTGCTGGTGATGGAATCTACAGTCTGGTTCTACCCCTGGAACCTGCTGCCCAAAACGGCACCTATTACTGGACCTTTAATTCACAGAGCTGGCTGGGTGTTGAGGCTGAAGCGATGGAGGATTCTCTGCTGGTGCTCCCGGCCCCCGGCCTGCTAAAATCCGACCAGGGCTTGCGTAGCCAGACCGGAGTCTTCCAGTGAAAATGATCCAGATACTACTCCTGATGACCCTTACGCTTTCCGTACAGGCTCAAATAATGCGACCCTCCCACTTTGCTTTGGCTGCTGATACTGTATATAGCGGCCTCATCGGCAGCAGTATCTCAGATATTGTTGGTCGGGGTGATACCCTCTGGCTGGGCTCAGGTCATGGACTCAGCGCCAGTTTTGACAATGGTGAATCCTTTGTCGGTTATTCCCAGCGTTTTTCCAATCTGGGACCTGGTGGTGTATCTGCCCTGGCAGTGAGTGGCGATACGATCTGGGTGGCCATGGGTTTTGATACCACTACCTCACAGGGAACGTTGAAAGCAGGCGGTGGCATCAGCCGCTCTATGGATGGCGGCGCTTCCTGGACCTGGCTGGGGCAGCCCATGGATACGCTGAAAATGACCGTTGTAAATGGTGATACCAGTTACGCTAAATATTCACAAATGAATGTCTGGAGCCAGCCCATTCTTAGTGTTGATGTGGTGACGCCCATTCAGAATATCACCTACGATCTGGCCTTCGATGGACAGCGTCTGTGGGCCACCTCATTTGGAGGAGGTCTGCGGGTTTCCAATGATCTGGGTGACACCTGGCAACGGGTTTTGCTGCCCTGGACCAATTTCAGCAAATTGGATTCAACCACCATAAATGACCTTGAGCTGGACATTCAGGATGACCCTGAATATTACGCCCTTGATCCGTTGACCCATCTGAACCATATCACCTTTGCTGTTAAAGCCTGGAATGATACGGTCTGGGTCGGTACATCAGACGGGGTCAATCGCTCTTTTGACGGCGGCGCAAGTTGGGATCATTTCACTTTTCAGAATTCCAACATTTCCGGGAATTGGGTCATCGCCCTGAATCGTCAGCAGCTCGCGGATGGTTCAGAACGTATCTGGGCTTCTACCATCACCACCGGTGCTGGAGATGCAACCGGTTTTAGCTTTTTTGACAGTGCCACGGAATACTGGAGAGCACCCTTGCTTAACAATCGGGTCTGGAACATTGCTTCGGATGCACAGACCATTTATGCCGCAACTGATGCTGGGCTCTGGAAATCCCGGGATGGTCTCAATTTTATTTTGTTACCAAATTACCATAGTCCGGACCGCTCAGCTGTGATCTACTCCGATGCTGTTTATTCGGTTTCAGTAAATGATGACGGTGCTCTATGGGTGGGCACTGGTGATGGTTTAGCCATCAGTTATAATGATGGACTCACCTGGAATATTCACAAGGCTCAGAGCAGTGCTGCAGATAATGATTTTTATGCCTACCCCAATCCCTTTACACCCAGATATGACAAGGTGCTGAATGGTCAGGGTAATTTGATCATCAAATTTACCGCCGAAGCAGGCACTGAGATCTCGATCTCGATCTTTGACTTTGCCATGCAGCGTGTCAAAGAGGTTCAGGTGGCAACGAACACACCCTATTCTGGATTCCAGGAACGTACCTGGAATGGACGCAATGAATTGGGATACCTGGTGGCCAACGGGACCTATTTTATCCGGATCGAAATTGATTCTCAGATCAAGTGGACGAAAGTGATGGTGATAAATTGAGAGCACTCATGATCAATCGCGCAGGGCCCAGAACGGGCAAAATATTATTGAAACCAGTGGTTATGCTACTGTTCATCATGCTGGCGCAAAGTGGATTGGCTTCCGATCTGGGTGGCTTTACTGGAACCTCCTCGCGTTTCACCGCTGACCCATTATCTGCCGGAACGGGTGGCATCACCCTGTTTATTAACAGCAGTACCAACAGCTACGCTCAAAATCCGGCTTCCCCGGCCTGGCTGACGCAACGCAGTTTTGATGCTGGAATGGTTCAACTGTCTCTGGATCGCTACATCTATACGGTCAATGGGAGCGTGCCATTACCCCCCACTGCACGTTTAGGTCTGGGTTTGATCGCAGCTGGAACCAGAAATATTGAGGCTCGTGATTCACGCGGCTACTATGCTGGTGATTTGAATGACAATGAGATGACCTATCTTCTGTCATTTTCCAATCGCTTTTCAGACAAACTGGCCTTTGGTCTATCCCTGAAACTACTTACCAAACGTTTCTCTTCAGAAGAGGATTTACTTGATCTTAAGGGCAGTGGTTTTGGGGCTGGCCTGGGAATCCAGGTAAAGCCTTTGGCGGGCAGTACTTTTGCACTGGCGATCAAAGATTGGAACAGCAGCTATAAGTGGAAGACCCAGGAGCTTTTTGAGCGCGGCAGCAGTTACCAGGATGAATTCCCCCTGAGTTTGGCCTGGGGCTGGCTCCAGGAATTTGGTTCTACCGCTTTTGCTTTTGAGCATGACTATTACTTTATTGGCGAAAACATCATGCGAGTGGCAATCATGTGGCAGGGTTTGACCAAACTTAGCTTGAACGGGGGATTCAGTTATGAGGATGAAACTGTCATTCCCGGTGTAAGTGCTCGCTATGTGCTTAACTGGAAACAAGGACCACCCATGCATATCGATCTGGGCATCCGGAGTGGTATCAATGGTGAGGGCTTCCGAAACTATCTGGGATGGGGCGTGAATTTCTAATGTTTAAACAGTTGATCATTTTACTAACAATTGCTAGCCTTGCGCTGAGTCAAAGTGGGTTTGATATCTTAAATACCCCCACTGATACACGCGATGCAGCCCTGGGGATCAGTTTGAACCCAACGGTCAAACCAACTCGTATTCTCACTCATCCTGAGCACAATGTGACTTTAAGTGTCTGGAATTGGGTAGCGGATATTCAAGGGGCTTATCTGGGAATTGGACTAAAGAATGCTTATGTAAATGTACAAGCCATGCACAGCGGGGAACTGGAGTACCGCAATGATATCCCCTCAGAGGACCCACTTAGTACGTTTGAATATACCCTGTTCAACATGGGTGCCGCCCATGCCCACCAGTGGCAGCAGTTCACCTTGGGTCTTGGAGGAGAACTGATCTACGAGCGCAGTCTGAATGCCTCTGCTACTGGTATATCCTTTAATCTGGCTGGGGCCTATCAACTCAGTGAGAAATATCTGCTGGGAGTTGGGGTTCGTCATTTTGGCATTACTGGCAAGCTCGATGAAGAAAGCACCAGTTTGCCGACTGAGATCTGGGCTGAGCTCGATGTTAATTTTAACAAGTTTTCCGTGGTGACTGAAGTCAACAATGGCGCTATCCCGAACGCCATCGGACTGGTTTACCCCTTTTTGAATAGCTTTGAGATCATAGCCGGAATGCAGATCGAAGCCACTGATCCCGATCCCACGATCCATCCATCCGCCGGTTTCACGGCTGATTGGACCAGCTTCACTTTTGGGTATTCTATCTATCAGTTGGATCATAATTTGGGACCACGTCATTTTATTACGCTTTATTGGAATTATTAATTCGGTGAATTGGTTTGACACAAATTTCACGAATCAGCCAAATAACACTTTTTTTCGATTCAGAGATGTCAAGCAGTTTAGGGTTGGGTGGGGAGAAATGATCAACAGATTGTTCTGGCGGGGAACAGGAAGGCATGGCCATGGATAAAAAAACCATCATCAAAGATTTTGAAACCCATGTCTCAGCGGGTAAGGCAGCCTTTTACAAAAAGTACGGAATGGATTTCGTTATGGGCAAGCGGGAAGGCTCATGGCTTTACGATATTGAAGGTCAGAAACGGCTTTTCAATTGCCATTCCAATGGTGGTGTCTTTAATCTGGGTCATCGGCACCCTGAAATTATTGAAAGCCTGAGATCAGCGCTAGATGATCTGGACATTGGTAACCACCATCTCATGAGTCAGGAACGCGCTGTACTGGCCAAACAACTGACCGACAGCATGCCTAGTGATCTGGATGTCTGTATTTTTAGCGTTGGTGGTGGTGAAGCTGTCGATCTGGCCTTGAAGATAGCCCTGGGTCATACGGGCCGACCGAAGATTATCTCTGCCACAGGTGGCTATCATGGCCATACTGGTCTGGCTCTTTCCGTGGGTGATGCCCAGTACCGGGAACCCTTCGGGATCGGGTTGACAGACATGGAGCAGGTGCCATTTAACGATATAGCTGCTTTGGAAGCGGCCCTGGATGATCATGTAGCAGCCGTGATCCTGGAAACCATTCCAGCCACGCTGGGCATGGTCATGCCTGAACCGGGGTACCTGGAACAGGTCAGTGCTCTGTGCGATAAAAACGGCACGCTCCTGATCATGGATGAAGTCCAGTCTGGTCTGGGGCGAACTGGAAAACTGTGGGCTTTTGACCATGCCGGTATCACGCCTGATATGGTGGTGATCGGGAAAGGGCTCTCAGGTGGGATTTATCCCATTGCAGCCACTATCATTCGGGAACCGCTGGATGCAATTTTCAGATCCAATCCTTTTATTCATATATCTACTTTTGGTGGTTCAGAACTGGGCTGTCGTGTTGGTCAAAAAGTGATGCATATCTCGACTGATGAGGCATTTCTCCAGCGTGTCCAAGCCGCCGGGATCAAGTTGCGGGAGGGGCTGAAAACGCTCCGCAGGAAGTACCCGAAATTTTTTACAGGGATCCGCCAATCCGGTTTGATGATCGGCCTGGAGCTACGGGATGAATATTCGGGACCGGCTTTGACCAAGGCCGCCTATGATCAGGACTTACTCATGATCTACGCAAATAATGACACTTCGATCTCTCAGTTCCTGCCGCCGCTGACCATTACAGATAGTGAAATCACGTTGGTGATGGGAAAATTAGACCAGGCTTTTAATTCAGCCCGAAAGATACGGACCGCTTTGGTGACCAAAGAAAAAGCCGGGAATTTCATGAAGCGGTTTTCCGGAAGAGACGATGGTAAAGCTTGAACTGCGCGTTTTCACCACCAAGTGCACCAAGTACTCAGAGATGATGAAATGTAAAACCATATTTCCAAGGATAGCACTATCCGGAGTAGCAATTAATCGTCCGAGATCGCGTCAGTCATTTCGACAAGCGTGGTGGCACTCTTCCTTGGTGATGTGCAAACTGGTTTAGTGGAGAACAACAATATGAAGTTATCAAAAGAACGTCTGCAGGAATTTGAGACTGGTTTGGATCCTCTGGATCCAGAAGCATCCCCCATCCCCTGCCATATTATGGGTTATGGTGAAATTTCAACGGTGTTGCAGATCGATCATAACACAGAGCTGGTGGTTAAGCGAATGCCCATGTTCTCTTCTGGATCAGCAGCAGAAGCATACGCTGGGAATTACCACAATTATTGTGATCGGCTCCGAGCGGCTGGGTTGAATGTTCCTAAAGATACAACCTTAAGTGTAAAGGGTCATGGTAATATTACCGTCCTCTATATCCTGCAGCAGCAACTGCCACCAGAACGCTTTTGTCACAAGCTCATCCACTCAGAATCTGCTGGCTTTATTTCCGGGATGGTCGAACTGATCGTGAAAGAGATCGAGAAGGTTTGGACCTACAACACAGTGCATGAGCCTGAGTTGAAGCTGGCCATTGATGGTCAACTCTCCAACTGGGTCCTGCTGGAATCTGGTGACATGCTCTTTATCGATACCAGCACACCGTTGATGCTTGAGCAGGGCTTGGAGGTTTTAGATCCAGAACTTTTGATCCAAAGCGCGCCGTCCTTTCTACGCTGGCTCATTCGCTGGCAATTCCTGGATGATGTCATGAATCGTTATTATGATCGCCGGTTGGTCTACACTGATCTCATCGCCAACCTGCACAAGGAACAGCGCCCAGAATTAGTGGAATCCTGGATCTCTGTGATAAATATCGCCACCCAGGCTTGCATGGAAGCTCTGGATAAAGAGCAGATCGAGGCTTATTATAAAGAGGATAAAATAATCTGGAGCCTGTTTCTCGGTTTAAGAAGATTGGATCGCTTTATTAAAACCAAACTGTTGGGACAGAGATATGAGTTTGTACTGCCGGGGAAGATCAAGCGTTGATTGGAAGAGTAGTTTTTGCTACGGATCTGCGTGAATGAGAAGCGTATTTGCGAGGTGGAAGGTAAGCGTGCGGAAATGGTTGCATCATACTTCCCTTCGACTCATCTGCGCCCCCTCGGAGCTACGCCAGGCAAGCGGGTTCAATGTCCAGTATCCAGTGTTTGAAAAAGAACTTTTCCCCAGCAGGAGTAAAAAATTATGTGTGATACTTTTGTAGCCCTACCCTCTGTAACCCGGGATGGAAGCATGATCTTTGGGAAAAATAGTGACCGGGAAGTCTCCGAGGTCCAGCTATTGGAGCATCACCCGGAATGTCGGCATGACCCTGACGAAATGGTGGAGTGTACCTATATCAGTATTCCGCAGGTCGAAGAGACTCAGGCCATCCTGATTAGTCGTCCATTCTGGATGTGGGGAGCTGAGATCGGCGCCAATGAGCAGGGAGTCGTGATCGGGAATGAAGCGGTCTGGACTAAAATGCCTTTCCAAAAGGAAGGTGGTCTGACTGGAATGGATCTCCTGCGCCTGGCTCTGGAGCGCCGGAGTACGGCACGGGGAGCCCTGGATACAATTACTGAGTTACTGGAAAAATACGGTCAGGGTGGCAATGGGGGTTACCGTAACAAAGCGTTTTACTATCACAATAGTTTCCTCATTGCTGATCCCAATGAGGCCTGGGTCCTGGAGACAGCTGGTCATCTTTGGGTGGCAAAAAAGGTGGAAGATTACTATGCCATAAGCAATGGTCTGACCATTGGTTCAGATTTCGATCTCATGCATGAGGACCTGATCTATCACGCCATGGAACAGGGCTGGGTCAAGAAGAAAGCGGATTTTCACTTTGCTAACTGCTATTCAGATAAATTCTACACCACCTTTTCGGCCTGTAAGGCTCGACGGGGTCGTGCTCATGAACTACTTCGTCAGAAATCATATTCTCTGACAGATGCCTTTGATCATTTGAGAGATCACGGGCACAATGATTACCGCCCGGATACGCATTTTCTCATGGATCAGGTCTGTGCCCATGCCGGGGCCAGCCCCGCCCGCCAGGCTGCTCAGACCACTGCGTCTCTGGTTGCTCATCTAACCCCGGGGCAACGTACTTATTGGGCTACTGCTACGGCCAGTCCCTGTACTTCGATCTTTAAACCGGTCTGGTTTGGTGAAAATCCTCTGCCAACCTCCTTTATAGGGGAGCAGGTGGATCTCTTTGATGATGATATCTTCTGGTGGCATCACGAGGAATTGCATCGTCACATTCTACAGGATTTTCAACACCGTCACGAGTTAGTGCGTAAGGAATTTGATACTTTGGAACAGCGTTGGCGTAAGGAAGCCGCTGTTGTTAATGATAAGGGACAAGCCACTCTCACAGCTGAAGCATTTGATCTGGAACGCGAGATCGCCGATGCGCTGATCGCCATGCTGGAGACAGAAACGGTTCAGCTTAAACCACGCTTCCCTTATCGGCATTTCTGGAACAAGCAGAACAAGCTGGTGGGGTTGAAATAAAGAGTCGAAAGTCGAAAGTCGAAAGTCGAAAGTAAGGAGCTTCAACGGGGTGGTTATGTTATACTTTTTTCAGCTGTGGTTTTTTATTTCTTCCAGGATGAGTAATACCAACTTCATTTCAAAATGGCACCATAAATTCAAAATATTTTTCGTTTGTCAAGTCCCGACAGGTCTTCAGTACTACCTGGCTAAACACAAGGTTTGTCGGGATGAAGAGAAACGGGAAAAGATGATAAAGTTAGGGGCCATTTGGAACTGAAAATGGTATTAAACGGTAAAAGATGAAGATAATTATGGATTATTGGGACCGGCAATTGGTCTAAGCCGTAATTGTTATCAATGGCAAGTTGATTTTCCTTCCTCTGACAAGGCTGAGCATTATCTTGGCCAAATGCGATTATTCGTATTTACGATCATATTATTACTCATTTCGAGCCTCTCCCACCCAGCTCTAGCTCAGTTAAAAAAAGCCAGTATTGATGATTATGACAATTTTACCATCGTTGGTGAAATGGGGCTCACAGTCACTAATTTTGGTATTATCGGTGAGGGCTGGAACAACCCGGATCAACCTTCCTGTCGTTATAAACAATATGGAACCGATCGGGAAATGGTGGAGCTCATGAGTTATGGTGGATTATGGGTCGGTGGCATCCCGGTCATCAATGGGATCGATCAAGTGGCCCGGGTATCTACTGCCATTGTGGATGGCTCTTTCAACTATGGTGAAGAAGGGTTTGAATTCAGCACATCCGCTGCTGTTGGTGACACTATCAATACCCGCTCTACCATCTCGTCAGCGGGTACCTCGCCCCTGGCCAGCTATTTTTCCCTGGAGGCAGTCAGTCACCAGGATCTGTTGGCCGATTTCAATGATTATAATATTAGCGACATCATCAACCACCAGCCACTGGGTATTGATGTCCACCTGGAATCTTATGCCTGGAGTCACTCCTTCATGGAGTCTTTTGTAATTCTGGACTATACCATTACGAATCGAAGTGACCGGGTCGATAGCTTAAATGTAGGTTGGGATATCAAAGATCTGTTTGCCGGGATCTGGGCCGATGCCTCTGTGAACAACATGAATCACCGAAGTCGTTGGGAGCCTGGTAGTGGTTTTAGCTGGTATGACAATATCAATAACTTCGAGCGCTCTTATAACAATAATGGTTTCCCTCGAAACATTGGTTATCAGTATGACTATGATGGGGATGATGGCTGGTCCAGAGTTTATTTTGGGATCATGCCCCTTTATGGACCCAATCGTCGGTCAACTCACTTTGGCGATAGTCAGGGTGACTGGTACACCTATTACAATCAATGGCGTTGGAACAGTCCGGAAAATTTGGATATCCCGGAGTTCAACATGCCGATCTCAGATGTAGAACGCTATGAAAAGCTGTCTGGATCCCCTTTCAACGATCAGGATTTTGTCCAGAGTAATGAGAACCAACCATGGGAAGATCTGCCAAACTCCTGGATGATGCTGGTCTCAGCCGGTCCTTTTGGAACGCTGCCGGAAAACGGCAGCTTTATTCTGCCCCTTGGCGAATCCGTGAATGTAGTTTTTGCAGTTTTGGGCGCTCCTTGGTCTCATCAGGGGTCAGTCAACGATTTTACACGTCGCCAGGACTTGATCAAAAACGCCGACTGGGCTCAAAAGGCCTTCAATGGTGAAGATATCAACGGAAATTCGGTTCTGGATGCAGGTGAAGATCTAAATTTAAATGGCGTGCTGGACCGCTATATCGTGCCGGAGCCACCCCCCTCACCTGCTCTCACGGTGGTGGCTGATGATCAGCAAGTTACGCTGTACTGGGATAATCTTCCCGAGGCTACGCTGGACCCGGTTTCACGCAAACATGATTTTGCTGGTTATCGTATCTACGGCAGTGCCAAGACCAGCGGTAACACGGATCAATATTCACTACTCGCTGAATTCGACCTGGAAGGGGATGAATTTGGCTATGATACTGGTCTGGATTTGGTGCAGATCATGAATGATATGGGTCTGGTGGACTCCGTGGAAATAGGCGGTCATTGGTATCACTATAAGTGGGTCAACACCAACGCCCAGAACGGTTGGCCGGGTAATGCCAATTACGCCATCACCTCCTACGATAGTGGTGACAAGAATACCGGTCTGGCCAGCCTGGAGAGTTCCAGGAATGAAAATCGGATCAGCGTGATCCCCGGTACGCCACCAGTAAGTGATGCTCAAATTGCCGCCGTTTCAGTTTATCCCAACCCGTACCGGGTGCAAGCGCTCTGGGATGGTGCCGGACAACGAGATCGTTTGGTCTGGTTCCGTAATCTGCCAGCACAATCAATGATCCGTATCTACACCTTGGGTGGTGATCTGCTGGACGAGATCGACCATGATGGAAGTAGCTACACTGGTGGGGATATCGCCAGGCTGCCAGCCGGTAATACCGTCCTGGCTGGTGGTGAGCATCCCTGGGATCTGATCACCATGTACGATGAACCCATCGCCACAGGTATGTATGTTTATACGGTGGAAAACTTGAGTAGTAATGAGATTCAGGTCGGGAAGTTTTTGGTGATAAAATGACAGCTGACCAGTTAAACAGTTTTAATTTAACTGCAGAACGAGGATCCAAAGCAAAGATGAATTTAAGTTATAAATAATTTTATTCAACAAATTACAAAAAAGGAGAAGGAATCTCATGAAACGTATGCTACTAATGTCAATTTTACTGCTGTCAGTGGTGATAGCCCAGACCGTAGATTTTGACACAGAAATCCAACCAATTTTCAATGCTAACTGTACTGGCTGCCACGGCACCAGTGCTGGATTAAGCCTGGCAGAAGGTGTGAGCTATAACAATCTGGTTGATGTTGTATCTAATAATTATGCTCCTGCTTTGCGGGTGGTCAGTGGTGATCCCACGACATCAGTACTTTACAATAAAGTTGCTGGAACCGGTGTAAATGGCCAGCAAATGCCCGTAGGCGGCAGTTTGACGACTGACCAAGTAGCGCTGATCAGTACCTGGATCACGGAACTGGGTGCTATCACACCCATTACCATCGCCGAAGCACGAGCCACGGCCGAAGGTGAGATCGTTACCATTGAAGGTATTGTAACCAGTAGTAATTTTGGAACTGCCGGTAGCTATACGGAACATTCAGTTCAGGACGCAACAGGTGCGCTCATCGTTTTTGGTTATTTTGATGCAGGGTTGGCTCTGGGAGATGCGGTTACAGTCACTGGGGAGTTAGATTCCTATAATGGAAAATTTGAGATCGTGATCAGCACGCCAGATGATGTTGTGGTTGTCAGCAGCGGTAACGAAATGCCCGCTTTTCAGGTCTTGACCATCGCAGACATCCTGGCAGCTCCAGAAGATTATGAGTCTGAGTTGATTCGCATCGACAGTGCCACTATTGTAAGCGGCAATTGGCCAAATCCAGGAAGTAATGCAAATCTTGATATCAGTGATCCATCAGGTGCGACCATGGCGATGCGCATTGATAAAGACACAGATGTGGATGAGGGTGAGCAGATCCTGGGATATTTTAATCTTCAATCTATACTCGGTCAGTATGACAGTTCAGACCCCTACGATGACGGGTACCAGGTCTTTCCCCGGTATTATTCTGATCTTGAACAGATTGGTGATCCTTCACCTCAGATCTCAGCAATTTCCCACGATCCGGCCAGTCCGACCCCTGCTGATGAGGTCACAGTTTCAGCAACGATCATTGACAATAATTCGGTGGCATCTGCTTCCCTATCCTACACAGTAAACAGTGGTGTTGAAATGGTCGTCGTAATGACTGCTGGTGCAGATGATGGCTATACAGGTCTTATTCCAGCTCAAGAGGCGAATGCTGTCGTCACCTACACCATCAGCGCAACTGATGATCTGGGTGGTGTGAGTACCTCCAACGAGTACACCTATCTGATCTACGGTGGCGATGTCACACCCATTGCCTCAATCCAGGATGGCACAGTGCCCTCAGGTACTGAGGTAACTATTGAGGGTATCGTTACGGCAGAACCCTATGCCTTTTATCCTGAAGATGATCTGCATTATTACTTTATCCAGGACGAGGCGGCCATGTTATCGGGTATCAAGGTATTCGATGCCGGTCGCGCTCTCGCTGAAGGTGATGAAGTTCGGCTTACGGGTACGGTTACCGAGTACTATGACATGACCGAAATCATTGATGTCACTGAGCTCGAGATACTGAGTTCCGGCAATGAAATGGCTGCAGTGGTACTCCCACTGGATGCCGATCTGGAATTGTATGAAGGCTGTCTGGTTGTGGCAGAGAATGTGACTGTCTCTAATCCTGACGCTGGTTATGGTGAGTGGATCATCACAGATGGAACCAATGAAATAAACGTGGATGATGCTGCGGACTATTTCTATTATCCCTTGCAGGATGAGGCGCTTGCTGCAGTCGTTGGCGTACTGGATTATTCCTACAGCGTCTTCAAAATTCAACCGCGCCTGGCTCGTGATATTAAGACTGCCAATGGCTTGACCCGCATCCAGGCGATCCAACAGGTCAACTACTCTGATATCATGCCTCATTATGCACCACTCGACAGTCTGCTCTACTTTGCCGACTCCAGTTATATGATGCTGGACACTGTCACGGTTCAAGGGCTGGTTACCATGCCCACGGGACTGAGTTATGCCGGTGCTGGTGTGAAATTCATCTTTCAAGATGTGAACGGTGGACCCTGGTCAGCCATATTGGCCTATGATGAAGATGCTGCGGCTTTCCCGGTTCTTTTTGAAGGTGATCTGATTCAGGTAACAGGATATATTTCTGAATATACTACTCCTTCGAATACACCTGGTGTGTCAGCAATGACTGAGTTCTTTATTACGGGAGTACTTGAACTCATCGATGAATTTCAAACCCTTCCTGAACCACCTGTGGTAAACACTGGCGATCTACGCTGGCCAACCACGGCTGAGCAGTGGGGCAATGTGACGGTCAAAGTTCAAGATGCCACCATTGCAATGCTAAACCCCACCGGCTTTGATATCATGGCCATTGATGATGGCAGCGGGATCGTCTATGTAGACGATGATTCTGATAGCCTGGCAAACTATATCCTGCCTCCTGCTCGAGCTGTGTTTGAAGAGGTGGAGGGTTGGATTTACCATCACTACGGTGATTATAGTGACTCAACGACCTATAAGCTGGTCCCTCTCTATGAAGAGGATCTGATCTTAAGCACCGTAGCCATTGATAATCTGGTAGTTCCTGAAGGATATACTCTGGGTAATTATCCCAACCCCTTCAACCCAACCACCAACATTTCTTTCCGTATCCCGGAAGCCCAAACGGTTCGTTTGATGATCTACAACCAATTGGGCCAACAGGTGGTCACCTTATTGAATCAACCCCTGGAAGCCGGTAATTATGAAATTACCTGGCAGGGATTGGATGCCAAGGGTCGACCTGTATCATCCGGTCTTTACTTCTATCGCATGCTGGCTGGATCAGAACAGCTGGTGGGCAAGATGACCTATTTGAAATAATCCTGGATTCCGATATTCCTGCCTGGGGCTTGCCCTGGGCAGGAGGATCGGGCCAATGAGCAGGCACTTCAGTGTCTACGCTCTGCTGGTTTACGATGCGCAAATAATCCAAATCGACACAAAGGAAAATCCGAGATCACTGCATCGCTTAACACCAATCGTAGTTCCAAATTACTACTTCACGACCCACCCCTGTTGCCCAGCCGGGGAGGGGGCTTGATTCATCTTTTCGTTGCCTTCATTGTGAAAAACACCTCAAGCAGAAGTAAGTTGAGGTCGCTCAGACCATGGGTGACTGGCTTTTGGCTCATCCTGGCATTATTGCTGTTGGTGGCCTGTGAAGCTCTGAAAAACCCCTTTCTGGAAGAGTTGCCCTCTGAAGGCTTGACCAATCAGGCGCCTGAGACCCATCTCTTCCTTAATTTTGATCCTAACCGCATGGACACAATTATTACGGATGGCGATACATCCATCACCATGCATCTTGCCGATACTTCTACCAGTCAGCAGATCCTGTTCTGGTGGGGCGATGATTCTGATGGTGAGGTGATCGCCTATCACTATCGTTGGAATTTTCAGGATGAGTGGACCCGCACAAACCTGGAAACAGACACATTTTTTCTTCCGCTGCAAGTTTTGTATGATGAATTTGTCTTCGAAGTAAAAGCAGAAGATAATAATGGCAGTCTGGATCCCTCACCTGCTACACTGAGAATACCAGTGACCAACACACCGCCAGAGATCGAATTTACAGTTGCCAGCAATCCGGCTGCCGGAAGTGATCCTTCAATTGAATATGTCACTTTTCCTACGCGCACCTTTAACTGGGTTGTTTCAGATCTGGATGGTTTTGAAACCATCAACCAGGTTCGATACGCAGTGGATGACACACTGGATTGGGTCTACGTGTCGAATGAGATCAGTAGTGTAACGCTGAGCAATTTAAGTGCAGGGCTGCATACCTTTTATGTGCAAGCCATCGATACTGCTGGTGCACGCAGCCGGTTATTAACTTTTCCCGATACCCTGGACAGCACCGTTCCAGATTATTGGCGTGTGCGAGAGCCCAGGGGTGAGATTCTATTGGTTGATGATGATCCTGGTAACGATGATCCTGATGCGCATCCAATCTACACCGAAATGCTTGAATCCATTTATGGTCCGGAAGGATATACACTCTTTGATCTTAGTGAAGATATCTATGGCTTACCGCAAGCTCAGAGCGACCAATTGGCCATGTACAGCTATTTTAAAACCATTGTCTGGTTTCATTATGGTGGGACCCCCAATCTCCCTGATGCAGATGAGTCAATGACCCGCTATGTAAACAATGGGGGTAATCTTTTTATTTCTTCCATGAATGTAATCATCGATACTGGACCTACCCCGAATGATACGACCTGGTATATTGATTATTCATATATTGAAATGGACTCGGTTTTTATTCTGGACCATTCGGGTCGCCTGAGACGGCCCATCACAATCTATCTTCTTGATCCAAGCCAGACACAGGAGCCAACCATTCTGGACAGTTTGATCACCAGTGTCTCCATCACCCGGCGGGTCATTTCCTATCAAGCCCTGGAACTGGAGCCTGGGGCGACAAGCACCGACCTGTTTGTCATTCAAGAGCCCAGTTCGGCAACCCATGCCTGGACCGGTAATCCTCCGGTGGCCCAGTTGTATCAAGCTTCACCAACGTCCGGGCAAGTCGTGTTCTTTTCCCTACCTTTTCAGTATTGTGACGGCTCAGGGAATCTCGGCAGCACGCTCCAATATGTACTCGAGGATATTTTCCATTGATCTTGAAGGCTTTTAAACTGGGGGTTCTGCTGTTTGCAGCCATTTCATTGTCGGCTCAGAGTACCTGCATTATTGAGGGGCGGGTGATGGACGCCAAAGCTGGGATCGGTCTGCCTGGTGTCAATGTCATCATAAAAGGGACCTATTACGGCGGGGCCACAGATCTGGAGGGTCGGTTTCGCCTGACCGGGATGTCACCGGGTACCTACGATCTGGAATTTACCATGATCGGTTATAAAGTAGTTCTGAAGACCGGGGTTTCGGTCACCATTGCCGAAGCGGTTCAGGTTGAGATCGATCTGGAAGAGACCACGCTGGCTCTGGGACAGGAGATCATCGTAGAAGGGGAACGACCCCTGTTCGAGGTGGACCAGACTGCCTCCAGTGTGAGACTGACTGCTGATGATCTCAAGCTGAACATCGTGGAAAATCTTACTGATATTTTAGCTGAGCAAGTTGGCATCACCTCCCGGGACAATGAGATCCATGTCCGCGGTGGGCGCGTCGATGAGTCCCTGTTCATTGTTGATGGAATGGCGGTTAAGGATCCCCTGTTTGGATCTTCCAACAACATCTACCTCAATGTGGATGCCATTGAAGAGCTGGAAGTTATCACAGGCGGGTTTAATGCTGAATACGGGCAAGCCATGTCCGGTATCATCAACATTCGGATCAAGGAGGGTTCAGCAGACTATCATGGTACACTGGGGTACTCCAGCGACAATTTTGGATTAAAGACCCTACCTTGGCAAATTTACCGCAAAGACCGGCTTGAATTCACCCTGAGTGGACCAGAATTCATAACCGGTGCGTTGAGTTCTCTGGGTATCAAGCTACCCGGGCAAATCAGTTTCTTCATGAATGGCTACATGCATATCAATGATTCCTATCTACCACATGCAAAGAAGCTGGTACCTGCCCAGGATTGGATGGAGGCACTGGCACCCCGGGCTCAGAATGACTGGCACGCACTTTACAAACTTACCTGGCGGCTAAACAGCCAGCAGAAACTCAGTATCAGCTATGACCGTACCCTGAACATCAACATGGGCAAAAGATTTCCCTACAACTACCAGGAAATGTTGGAAAATTATAACACTCAAACCCAGGAATCAATCCTGACCAGTCTGCTTTACACCCACACTTTGTCACCAAAACTGTTTTATGAGATCACTGTCGGTCGATTTTTTATTAATCGGCATTCTGCTGTTCAGGGTAAACACTGGACCGAATATGAGCAGACATCGGATATTGAGCCGATCAAATATTTCGTGACGGGGATTGACGGCAGCATTGATATCTCCTATGGCGATAAGTTCTGGGATCACGGGGATGCCCCGGATTGGTACGATTACTATTCTGAAAACTATTCTTTCGATCTCGATCTGAACTATCAACCCTCTCAGCGCCACAGCTTCAAGACCGGATTTGATCATAAACGGTCGGAGCTGCAGGTCATCGATATCGATTCGCCCTGGCTGGGAGAATCTGGTTTTGGGCGGAATTATGATTTCTACAATGTCACTACGGATTATGGTTCGATCTATTTCCAGGATCGGATCACCTTTGACGGCATGATCGCCAATCTGGGTTTACGCTATGATTACTGGTTCCCCGGACAATATCTGGAAGATGCTGTGGCTGATAGCAGTGTCCTCACCATCACGGATGCTGGCCGGGCTAAATTCTACCAGGATACTTTCCAGTTATTCGGAAGTGGACCACGCGGCAAAGGTCATTTGAGTCCTCGATTGGGTATTTCACACCCGGTGACCGACTCTGATGTCCTATACTTCAACTATGGTCATTTTTCACAGCTGCCCACCTTTAACTATGTGTATGCAAAATTGCGGGCCTCCGCTGAAGCCACTTATCAACTATTTGGCAATCCTAATTTAAATCCCAAGACCACCGTAGCTTATGAAATTGGTATCAAACATAAATTCGATGCTAACCAGGTACTGGAGGTCAAAGCCTTTTACAAGGATATGTTTGATTATGAGACCAGTCAGCGGGTCACCCTGTTTAACCCCCGTTACGGTCATCTTTCCTATTTGATCTATATCAACATGGATTATGCCCGGTCCCGTGGAATTGAAGTGAAATTTAAACGCCGGTTTGCCAGATTCTTTTCTGCTGATGCAAACTTGAGCTATAGCATCACAACTGGGAAAAGTTCCACTCCCCTTGATAATCTGTTGGTGGAAGCCGGACGTTTGGATGAAAAACCCCTGGGAGAGAATTTTCTGCGTTGGGATCAACCTTTAAGCATTTTCACCAACCTGTATTTCAATATGGGGCCAAAAGATGATGTGAGGATCCTGGGGGTCAGACTGCCCCGGAATTGGGGCATTTCCACCCGGATCGAATATGAGAGTGGTTGGCGGTACACCGGCATGCAAAATATCACTCTGCGTGAAGAGGACGGTCAACTCTATTACGAGGGAACCCCCCAGAGTGATACACCCTTTAACATGCTGGCTGACCCAATCACCACAGTTGATCTGAAGCTCAATAAATTCTTTACGCTGGCTACCCTGAATTGGAAAGTATACTGTACCATTGAAAACCTGTTCAATGTGGCTCGCCCGCGGATGATCAATCCCTTTACCGGACAACCCTATGATCCCGGTGAGATATTTTCCTATGGCTATCTCAATAGCCCCAACCCCAATTATAACCCGGGCCGGTATAGCATACCGCGAACAGTTGAATTGGGTTTGAGTGTGCGATTCTGATGCGTCGAATCCTATATCTATTCAGCCTCATGCTCTTGGTGCAGACCCTCTCTGCTCAAAATAATCTGTTTCCACGCTTAGGTGGTCAGCGTGCTGGCACCTCATCCTTTTCCTTTTTAAAGATCGATATCAGCGCACGGGCGCACGGGATGGCCGGTGCCTATACGGCCATTGCTGATGATGCCACCAGTTTATTCTGGAACCCGGCTGGTGCCGCTCAGATCGGCCAAACGCTGGGCATCATGGTGGATCAAAGTCAATGGATTGCTGACTTCCAGCTGAGTAGCTTTGCCGGAATCTGGCAATTGGGAGGTATCCATCATATCGGTTTGAGCGCTCTGGCACTGTACGCCCCTCCGACTGAGATCACCACTGAGTACAATCCTGACGGAACCGGGGAGTACTTCAATTATGGTAACATGCTCATCGGGTTAAGCTATGCTCTGCGGATGACAGATCGTTTTTCATTTGGACTGACCACCAAATTGGTTGAAGAACAACTGGCTGATCTGTACATGCGTAGTATCCTTTTGGATCTGGGTACTTTTTACCGGACGGGGTACAAGGATCTCCGCTTCGCCGTTGCTCTCCTCAATTTTGGTAGTCCGGCGCGTCCGGGAGGTACTTATCTCAACAACGATAGCCTGAAGACTGAGTATGAGGCTTTTGCACCACCCACTATCTTCCGGTTGGGCGTCGCTTATGAATGGTTCCAGTCCGATAGACAAGAGTTGACCACTTCGATCCAGCTGAATCATCCCGTAGATGATGCTGAGAATATTACATTAGGCTTGGAATATGGCTTGGGCGACCTGCTATTTCTGCGGGGTGGGCAAGTATTCGGCGATGAAGTTCGGACCTGGACAGTTGGTCTGGGAATTCGCTGGGCCGGGTTTAGCTTTGATTATTCGTATGCCGACATGGCAGATCTCAATCGCACAGAGCATTTTACGCTGGGCTGGACTTTCTGATGATATATTCAAAACCAGCCACACTTAATAAATTTCTCATGCTGGTCTGGTTAAGTTTCATATTTGCTTGTGGCGTAAAGGTCGATCTGCCCACTGCCAGTCAAAATGATACACCCGTGTCCGGAGCCAACGATACATCCTATATTCGGATCAGCCCTGATTGGGATGCCGGGAACGGGTATTTGTTCTCCAGCCCATGGGATGTGATCGTAGGGGCGGATGGTTACCTCTTTATTGCTGATCACGCTCAAGCGACTATTCATGTTATCAGTGCCGCCGGCGTGGAGATCCTGGCAGATGCCTATGGAAATGATTTCTCGGCGCTGTCCAATATTACAGATCCAAGTGGATTGTCAGTCCTGCCCATGGCTATCGCCCAGGATAGTCGCCTCAACCTGTTCATTGCTGATAGCAGTAATCGGATAATAGTCTGGAATCAATACCTGAACAATGTGGGCGTAGATTCCATGGCAGTTTCCATCCGGTTGCGTTCTGCAACTGATGCTCTGCTCTGGGTGGCTGATTATGATTCGATTGCAGCACTTCAAGCAGGCGGCTGGACCATTGAAGACGTAGAATGGTCGGATCAGAACCTGGAACAGTGGTTGGCCCCTCGCCTGTTCTGGGATGCCAGTGATAGTCTGGAGGCTCAGCAGGTCAGTTTGTACTATGTTGACCCTGATTCTGTACTGGTCACCGGTATCAGCAGTAGTGGGGATATATGTCAAGTGGCTGATGCCCACTCCAATTCCATTTTAGGTCTATCTTATGTACCGACTGCTTTACTGATGACGGGAAGCGGTGCGGAAATTCTGGTTTATCGCGGAACAATGACAGCCCGGACTGTTTCGACCGGCACGGGAAATGGGACGGTTAACGATCCACGCGGGATGACTCAGGATCAGAATGGGGGGCTTTATTACACCCAATGGGGGGAGAATTTTAGCGTGCACAAGGTCGGTGGGAACAGTGGCTTTGAGTTTGGTGAAGATGATATCATGAACATTGAACGTTATGATCATGCTTCTGATGTCGCCCTGGATCAAATCGGTAATATATTTATCGCCGATACCGGTCATGATCTGATCCAGCAATTCTCATCATTGGGTAAATTTGCCTTTAATATTGGTATCAGTCGGGTCTTTGTTGATTCCACCATTATTGACTCCGTGCTTATCGATTCTATCTATCAAGTCTCTGAGCGGGATACCACCTTTCGAGTTGAGGTTGCCGATATCCTACGTGCCCCGCGTAGTGTTGCAGTGGATGCCACTGGCATTGTCTATATTGCTGATACCAACAATGACCGAATCATGCGTTACCGGCTTTCGACTGAGTTTGATTACGAAACTGAGAATTGATTGATTATCAGTCCCCAGCCTGAAGGGGGGGGCTGATAACCAATCAATTCGGAAACAGCTCTTGGGAGAATAATGGAAACTGTAGACATCCTGTCGATCATCACTATTGCCTTTCTGGGTTCTTTTGGACACTGTATCGGGATGTGTGGTGGAATCGTCATTGCCTACTCTACAGCAGGCCTGGAAAAGGAGCGCGGCAAGGGTGCCCAGGTTACGGCTCATTTACTTTATTCAATGGGGAGAGTAACCACCTATAGTGTCCTGGGGGCAGTATTTGGACTACTCGGTGGGGTGGTGGTTTTCAATAATACAGCCAAAGGGGTACTTTGGATTGTTGCTGGAATTGCTATGATCCTGGCCGGGTTGTCACTCATGGGGCAGTTCCATTTTCTTACCTGGCTGGAAACTTCCTTCTCTCGTTCCAAATGGTATCAAGGAAGATTCAGAACCTTATTGAAGGGTAGCTCGTTGTTCGGGTTCTACCTGCTGGGTATGCTCAACGGATTGCTGCCCTGCGGTTTTGTTTACTTCTTTGCCATTACAGCCGCCAGTACGGCCAGTCCAGCTTACGGTGCCCTGGTAATGTTTATCTTCGGGATAAGCACTATTCCGGCTCTTTTTAGCCTCGGTTTCTTCGTCAGTCTCTTTAAGCAGTTAAAGTTCCGACGCCTTATGACCCAGATTGCCTCAGTAGCAGTGATAGCCTATGGTTTGTTCACCCTTTATAATGGTTATTCATATTTGATTGAGCCGACGCGGACTATTCTGGAGTGTCATTGAGGGCTCGGTGGACTGGTCCTCACCCTCCACGACTGAAGTCGTGGGCTTGCTATTGGCTGCTGGATTCGTGGTCTTGTCATACCGATATAAAAAAATCCGCCGTAGCGGATAGTGATCCATACCAATTGTGAGTCGTGTTTATTTAAACAGGGCTTTCAAGGAACCCCAGGTGTGATTTACCACAGCCAGTTGTGATTCGATCTGGATGATCTCACTTAACTCGGAGGTTCCATCCATATTACGAGTCTTCAGGCGATAGGAATATTCCCGTCCCGAGACCTTGGCGATGATGGAATCATCAATAAAAGTATAGCCACTCCCCTGTCCCTGGGCATGTAAATAGCCAATCTCAAAAAAAGTTCGACCATTGTCGGTACTGCGCTGCACTTCAAAACCAGCCACATTATGCTCTAATGTGGTATTCCATTGAATGATGATACGCGCATCATCAGAATAACCGGCAAAACCACTAATGGTAGCCCCGGCAAAAAGGCTGGAGATGAGAATTACCATGACACCGATGACTTTGAATAATTTCACGCTGCAAAAATAGCTGCGAGGTAAGGGTAAACCAATCAATTTTTGCTAATTATCTGTGATCATTTGATTTGGATCATATTTGCTATTTGTGGGGAACCAGCATTCGAGAGAGCTTAGCCCGCATATTTCATGAAGCAGCACAATCTGTTCCTCACGGTGTTATTTTTATTTCTGACTGCGTTGTTCGGAATAAATCCGTCCTCAGCGTTCATACAGACCGCTTGCGGATGGTCCCTGAGCCAGGTCGAAGGGTGATTTATCCGCTCGCCTTGTCAGAAATCAAAATTCCAGCGGTAGAACTACCCTGGGTACAAAGTGTATTTTTGACTGTTTTATGTAACTAACGCAAACACATCATGTTATAATCGTTATTGCACTCCCTCATGAAATATGCAGGTTAGGTTCTCATTCATCTGGTAGTAGCGATGGATCATCATCTTACTTTCACCGGATTGAAGTCCGGTGCTGACGATATCAAGTTACTTTAAAAACCTTGCTAATAATAAAGAGGCTGTCCATTGCTGAACAGCCTCTTTAATCATCCTATGTAGAACGGATTACTTCAGGAGCATGAGTTTTTTCACGTCGGTGAAGTTAGCCGATTCGATACGATAGAGATAAACACCTGATGAAACAGAGGATCCATACTGATCCAGACCATTCCACATCACACTGTAGTATCCAGCATTCATGCTTTGGTCAACCAGAGTGGCAACTTTCTGACCCAGAACGTTATAAATAACGATCCGAACATCAGTGGCTTCCGGTAATTCGTACTGAATTGAAGTTACCGGGTTGAAGGGGTTCGGATAGTTCTGATGCAGAGCATAGGTTTCCGGGATCATGTTATCATCCGTAGCAACGTCTGGCTCAACGTACAGTTCAACTGGAACCATCATATCACCACCGGTGCTGAGGAACCAGATGTTAGCATGATAGGTAACATCTTCTTCAATACCAGTAGCGTCCAGAGTAAGCAGATGAGTAATGTCATTACCCAGAGGCGGAATAATTCCACCAAAAGCAACACCACCATCAACAGTAACCCATGGCATACCTTCTGACGTAGTGATCAGCACATTATCTACACCCCAGTACCAGTCCCAGTTCGCATTGTAGTAGTGAAAGCGAACCTGGAGGGCACTATTTGCAAGTGCAGTAATGTCAATCACCGGATGATCTGGTGCTAACCAGTAACCCATGTCTTCTGAGGTTGAATAGACATTCACCCATTCAACGCCATTCCAGACATCCACATCAGCAATCTCATCACCTGAATAGGCATTGAAGTACTGATCCCATTCCAGGGTCAGTGCCAAAGCACCATCAGCATCAACAGCCGGACTGATAAGCTCTTCATCCATGGCAACACTCCCGGCTGCATCGCTATCAACGAATGCGAAGGGTGTACCATCCAGAGTATTACCAGCATCATCAGTGACACCAGCCCAGGTGAGACCATCATCCAGACCATCAACAACGGTCCAGCGAGTGATACCGGTATCGAAGCTGTCAAAGAAGAGACTATCGATGGTAATACCATCGAGGTACTCAACAATAGCCACATAATCCAGATCAAGACCACCGGCATTACCGACTGTCAGATCATAGAAATCACTGGCATCCAGGAAGAGCGTATCGCTAATCGCTTCAGGGGTAACGGTGAGGATGGCCGGTACAAATTCGTTGACAGCAACGTCATCGATGAACCAACCATTCTGAGTTACGGAAGCATCAGACTGGAAGATAAAAGCCAGTTTGGTGTAGGGAGAAGTGAACATTGGTGGAATAATGACAGACTCAGCCGTCCATTCGAGGACCTCCTCTGAATAGACTGTGAGGATATCATAAATTCCATCACCATCATGGTCAACTCCAACGAATGCAAAATCCCAGCCTGCTTCAATGTCCCGATAATGCATGAACGACAGTTCATAACCAAATTCGGAGCCACTCAGATCGAAGGGGATTTCCAGGAATGAGGTTGTACCATTATTGTATTCACCATCCAGGACCGTGCCCCACACATTCGGTGCAGAGAAAGCAGTTGGAGGATCTACAGGAGCACCCCATTGCCAGTCACCACCACCGAAGAAACCACCATTGGTTTCATCGAAGTTATCGGCGTATGGAACAGCTGCAGCACCAAGTGGCAATGCATTGGCTTCATTGGAAAAACCTGATTCAGATGTTCCGTCATATATGGCAGTCACTGCATAGTAATACATCGTGCCATTTTCAGCGGTCATATCCTGATACATCGTTTCTGTAATATTATCATCCAGAAGCGTATATACACCTGATTCAACACCACGATATAACTGATATCCAGTAAGATCACGTAATGCATCAGACTGTAAGCCCGGCACAGCTAATCTTGAGGAAAATGTTTCAGATTTACGGGGGGTTGATTTTTCATCTTCTAGTGAATACACTGGCAGATTTGACTCTATATCACGGGCAACAGCAGTGATCTCGATATTCTCACGAGTTCCACTTTGCATATAGGCCCGCATGATAAAGGTCATGCCAATCGGATTCCAAACATCACCACCTGTATTGGTCCAGGCACAGGCACCGACGTCAGTATCTGTATCTGTCGCTACAAAAGGACCGGAGTTGGAGTCTTGCGGCCATTGAGTAACAATATACAGTGCTGATCCACCAAGCACAGCTTCTGGAACATCCAGATGTAAGACAGCCCATTCACCACCAGCACCGATAGGTGTGGAAACTGGTATTTGGGTAAATGTCACCAGTGGACTTGCCAGATCTGGGGCACCTGTACCATCATCAGCAGCCAGGTAGAAGGCTGGCCAAGTCAGGGCACTATCTGTGGCACTCCATACGGCAATATCCGTAATATTACCATCAGTTGGTACCGTCAATCTGGTGTAGAACATATCATCCGTTGAGGTTCCACCACCAACCCAGAACCAGCTTTCAGCGGTTCCATCATCCAGGGCAATTTCACCCATTGGGAAGGGAGGATTCCAGGCCAGATCGACTTCGGCATCAAATGCTCCTGCCATCAGTCCAACTGGTTCTGGATAGAACATATCAGGTGTTGCACAGGCCACGTTAGACTCGGCTGTTTCAACATTATCCATGATAGCTGTAACTGTGTAGCAATATTCTAGGCCATTGGTTACAGCAGCATCAGTGTAATTCGGAACATCAATCCCTGTAGTCAGTTCGACGCCATCACGATAAACTGTGTAAACGGTCGGCTCGATCAGCTCACAAGAAAATGTTGCATTGTAGTTATAGGAACCGCCGTCTCCTTCGAAGACTGCAGATCCAACCCATAACCAATAGTCACCGGCAGGTAGCAGGTCAGATACAAAACTCTCACCAAGGCCCTCACCGTTTTCACTACCGACAGCAACAACACTTACATTCTCATCCACCAGCAGTAGTTGGATATCGCCACAGGCAATATCTACTTCAGCAGAAATGATACCCTGCATATCCAGGGTGAAGTTAAACCAGTCGGTATCCCGGTTCACACCATCAGCCCAGAAGGTACCGGTGATCTCATCACCACATACACGGGGATCATATTCGATGGGATCTGAGTTCATGCCACCGTTGGGCTCAACTTCAGGTACTCCCACTGGAACCAGTGTATCATCACACAGGAGCACCTCATGCTCATCGAGGGTCCAGGTAAAGGGAGTTCCGCCGGTATACTGATCATCCCACCAGATATAGTAGGTCACACCTGTGGTAACCAGGAAGCTAACCTCAGATGAACCCCAATATGTATCACATCCGCCATCATCGTTGCTCGCGATCCAGGTGGTACCCCAGTAATTATCAACAAAGTTGGCACAATCATCAATGACACCAAAACGGGTATCAACAGCCTGATCTACAACACAACTGGAGACAGTGATCTCACCATCCATGGTGGCGGTATATTCGAACCATTGATCGGCACCACTGGCGGCATTGTCACCCATAAGAGCCGGTAATGCTGCGTCGCAAATATCGCCTTCATAGTAACAACTGCCATCATCAATGGTGGCGGCTGCGTTATAGTTTACAGCAAGTGGATCGGTGCAACCATATACGGCGGTTGCATCCACCGTAAAGGCGAACTCGCCAAATGAATCATAGGCATCATCGGCCCAACTAACGATAACAGTCGCATCAGCAAGGCTTACAACACCAGCGATACCACCGTCACCATAAGTATCCCAACAGTCCACACTATAGTCACCATCATCAAGAGCAAGGACAACAGTCTGGTTTTCTCCACCGGTGGTGAAGAGTTGGTTTTCAGCATAGAGATAGGCAGCAGCTGTATAGTCATAGACATTCCAGCTGGCTTCACTGGACCAAGAATCAACGGTAACACTGACAGTAACATCAGTAGTACGCAGACCATTACTGGCAATATGAATCGGATGGGATAAGGCAAAGCGTTTATCCTGGGGAGTCATATTCAGAATCTGGTCCATATCCAAGTCGCTAAAAGCAGGTACATTCAGGCGTTTGGCAGCTTCAGCTTCCAAGGCAGCCGTTTTCTGCTGGGCGATCTTTTCAATAGCAGTGTTGCTGGCAGACGATGAGATCGATCCTGCCAGACCCATTGGTGTGCCAAATGGAGGCATCCAGTACAGGTCTACAAAGCCATTATGGCCTTCTGCGACCAGATCAGTCGGAGCGATCGGCTCTTCATCCAGCGTCCAGATAAAGGTCTCAGGACCCCAGAAGTCATCCCAGAAGATGTAGTAAGTGGCACCTGCAACCACCTCGAAGGCGGCTGCTGAAGAGTAGCTGTAGCTTTCACAATCACCAAAGACATCATCACTGTAGACAATCGCACCGGTGTTATAAGAACCTGTGAAATCTTCACAAGCGGCAAAAACACCAAAACGAGTATCTTCCATCTGGTCTGGATAGCAACTGGAGATTTTTACTACCGCATCATCTGTGGCCGTATATTCAAACCATTCATCGGCACCAGAGCCAGTGTTTTCACCCTCAATAGCGATAAGGGCCGTCTCGCAGCTTGCTCCAGGAGCGATTCCATTGGCACCCCAGATGTTCAGGGCGTAATTACCAGAGCCACTACCAAAACCGTAAACCTTGACATAATAGGTACCGGCAGGTACAGCCAACATCTCTATCTGAGAATTAAAGCCAGGACCGCAGGCACTGTAGTTATCATCATTATAGGCCAGGTAGTCAGCATCATCACAAGCACCCCAAACCTCGAGTTTGGTATCAAAGTCTGAACCACAAAGTGAGACATACAGAGAATCAAAATCCTCAAGGGTCGTGACACTATACCATACGGCCTCATAAGACTCGATGGCACCGGTCTGTTCCGGATCACCAGCAAACTCATAAGGGATGGGGTTTTCACAGAAATTACCCGGACTCCAATCGACAACGTCGAATTCATCACGCGGTTCGATCTTGAATGCACCATAGGCATAGTAAAGTGGTCCGGCGATCTCATAATCGACACCAGCAGTAGCGGAAACAGCATAGCCCAGGTCGTCCATGACCACCGGACCGGATCCATCATCGATGGACCATTCGCCATAACCCAAGTCCGGGTTGTCACAGGTACCCATTGTGTATACAAAGACGCCTTCGTAATCTTCAACAGAAATTGCGCCGGTTGCTAATACTGTTGCTGGATATAGTGCATAACCAGATCCATGTACAACCAGAGTGGTTGCAGTGATCTGGGTAAGGTCGTAGCTTTCGCCAACGATACCTTCTACATCAACACTATCACCAACGGCGACATCGCCGCCAGCAACCCAAATACCACTATATGCTCCAGAACCTTCCTGAACCGTATAAAGACCGTCAAATACTGACATAACGATACCAGTGATACCGACCATATCGCCACTGTGATCATTCATTTGAAGTTCAGCAATGGTGTACGGAATTACAGGTGGTGGGGTTGAGTTTGATAGACCGGGAGTTCCGTAAGCAACAAAACTGGCTTGCCAGTTCTCAGCCATGGCATTGTCGGTCATGGCATCTATCAGCTCAAGTGAGGGACCCGTACCATCAGGGGCAGTTGGCCATGGAGGATCATCCGTGTAGGAGACCTCATCGACAACTAATCCACCTGCATCAAAAATGGTCATAGTACCAGCACTATTGCTACATCCAAAATAACCTGCAGCATCGACCACCGGAGCATCCAGAGCAGCATAGGTAGCGCCAGTATAGGCAACAACCACAAAACTATCTGCATCAATGGTTACGTCAAGGGCAACATCATTGAGGAACCAACCAGTCAGATCCATGGCAGCAGCAGTAGTGTTATATAACTCTACAAACTCATAATCATTATCTGATCCTTGAGAAGATGCTGGATTGTAATGAATTTCATTCACCACTACATCGCCAGTATACATTGAGGGTGGAGGTGGAGCGATGAACTCAAGGGCCATCTCAGCATAGATCAGCTGAGGATCACCGTTGTATTCATATTCCAGACCATCACTACCGTCGATATTTTCAATTCCGATGGTTGCGCCAACACCATTGTCAGCAGAGCTATTACCCGTCACGTCGAGGTACTGGACCATAACATTGCTGGTAGCTTCATCAAAAATGACTTCAAAAGTAAAATAATCACTGTCATAGGTTCCGCGGACGATCTCATGAAAGATCACGACGAATTGTCGATCAGGTGCGGTTCCAAGGGTCTTGTACACGATAGTACCGTGAGCCGAACTTGAACTGCCAGGAGCATCTCCAGCCTTAAAATCATCCCAGAGTGGGGCGATGATATTATTGGGTGTGGAGGTATCCATGATAGGTTCATTGGTCCAGAATGAACTGGTATAACCAGAACTGGGGCCCATACCGATCCAACCATTGGTGGTGGCAGTGATCTGTGTATAATAGTTATTATAAAACCTGAATTCAAAAGGCAGGTCGATGGTACCACGATAATCATCACCATAGGCGATCATGGCATCAGTTGTATTACTGGAATCGATCCAGGCGTAGACCGGACCGGCAGGGTCCAGACTGCTCACCCAGGTATAACCCAGAGCATCTGGGCCACCTGTTGTAATGGGATCTACAGCAGAACCAGCAAGACTGACGGTATCAGGTGAACCTGCATCATCAGATGTGAAAACTAAATTAGCTGTTACATCACCAGCAGCTGTGGGCTGGAAGCCAACAGTAATATCAAAGCTACCAAAAGCAGGCACGGAGGCCGTTACATCACTGAGGTAGAAGGCTGCGTCATCTGCAGCAATAGCTGTTACTGTTAACGCACCACCACCCAGATTGTTAATACTGAGGACCAGCTCGCCGTATAAACCAACGGGGATTGTTCCAAAGTCTAAAGCTGCATCAGAAAAACCAATCTCAGGATCAGTTGCTGCCAAGTCAACATTCATGGTTGCGCCGGAAAGTGAATGTCCGCCGTCACCCCAAGAGTCATGAACCGAGAATGTCCAGTCACCTGCCAGGTCTTCACCGGAAAATCCGGCAAGGGCCACAGTATAGTGACCATCCGTATCACCGGCACCAATGGTCAATGTCGTTCCCGTTGGTGATGTTACCGTGAAAGAGCCTTCACCAGGATAACTATCAGTAACCCAATCATAGTCTATGGTGACTGTTCCCACAGTTCCAATATCTGCAACTGTAACAACACCTTCGACGAGACTTCCACTAGGTAGAGCCAAATCGCCTATTGGGTAGATATAGTCATAACGAAGATCAAGAATTACATTACTATTTCTAATAGATGCATCTATCTCCAACAGACTCGCAGCTTGCGCCATATCGATTCTGTTCTTCTCCATTACAGCGGCTGTATGGTCTTCACCAATCACATCTCCATTAGCAGCAAATGCCAATGATAAAGCAAAGGGTATAACCAAGCCAAGTTGTAACATTTTACGCCACATACTTCCTCCGTTTGTTTGTTTGTACACTATAAATAAAACAATATTAACAGTTTATCCGCCAACACCTTTCATCATAAGAATTTTCACCATATTAGACCCTGACACCAGTTCCTCCAAGTACAAAAAGTACCATAATTATAACAATTGGCCGAAAGTTGATGTGGGTCACTAACAATCAACTGATCCGCTTTTTTGGTGGGAGAAACAGAGTCAAGACTCTGCTAACCTGAATAATTCATAGCCACTAAGTCACGAAAACATAAAGTTTTAAAAAATATATGCTTATCAAAAATTATCACTCACAGATGCAAATAATTCTGTTTAAAATGACCTTGTTCATAACTTGCATAATCTTCGTGACTTAGTGTCTTCGTGGCAACAATTCATGAATAATGCAGGCTAAATATAAAAAGGCGGAAATTTGCATCCCCGCCTTTTTTTAATTATGCTAACCTTGCGGAGACCGGGAGTCTCCGCAAGGCGTTATTAAAACAGACTATTTGATAAAGGCCATCTTATGGGTCTTGGAATAATCCCCAGCCTGCAGATGGTAGATGTAGATGCCTGTGGCTACTGGCTCACCAGCATCGTTCAGACCATTCCAGATGATCTCATACCGACCAATGTCCTGTCTGCCGTTGATCAGGGTCCGAACCTGCTGACCCAGCATATTGTAGATCACCAACCGGGCAGTTCCGGCTTCCGCAATATCATAACGGATATTGGTCGTCGGGTTGAAGGGGTTGGGATAGTTCTGCTGTAAAGCAAACTCGGTTGGTGCCGGCAGGCCGATATCAATGACACTTACCAGATATTCAGTTTCGATCTCAATACCACCAGGACCTGATAAGACCAGCTCTTCGATTGCAAAGTCTGTGGGGCCACTGGCATTTTCATCAATAACCTGAACCGGAACATCCATGAGCAGACCAGAGGACAGATCGATCTGGCCACCGGTTAGATCAATGGCCAGCACCCGCATGGTATTGTCATTGAGCGAGGTGTAAACAGCGACGTTCTCATTACCCTCAGCCAGAACGGGAATTCCCAGCTCCACAACGGCAGGATCAAAGACCAAATCCGCCTGGAAACCCGAGATCATCCCTTCATAGGTGACCGTTACCGGAATGTTCTGCCATTCACGAGTATTGGTCAAGGTCATTGGGCTAACAACGACAGTGACATCCTTGATGGGATGAGTATCTTTGGCCAAGCCAGGCTGGTTCAGCACTGCCTCGATGAGGATCACAACATCCAGAACGTTATAGGCACCATCACCATTGATATCAATTACAGCCATTTCATCTGGTGTAATGGGATCACCGGTCATGGTCACGATCTCGATCAAACGGGTGATGTCCTGAATATTCAAGACGCCGTCACCGTTGAGATCACCCATGATGATACCAGCTTCGATGGTGAATGGTGTGCTTTCTTCAGTAGCGAATTCGCCACCAGGTCCAACGACAATATCAGCACCATTAAGGATCTGATAAGAACCATCACCGTAGGCACAGCAAATGCCATCACCAAAAGTATCGTAGATGGTGAATACATACTCACCTGGCTCAAGATCCAGATCCCAATCGTAGAGCTGCCCGACTGTGGTCAGGTCACCGGCAAAGATGTTCATGACAACATTTCCGTTGGCATCCTGGATGTCCCATGAGGTTTCAGTAGGATAGTTATCGGTAAGAATCTCAAGCACATAAGGAGCCGGACCACCCCATACTGTAGCAACTACTGCAGCAGCATAGTTGGGTACCTCGTCAAAGGGAATGAACTCGTAGATGTTTTCTCCGGCAGGTATTCCGTAATCAGCAAAGAACCATTCCAGTTCATCGACGATGGCGATTTCGACGCCATTACGCCTGATCATAATACCCTGGAGATCCACACAATTCGTTCCATCCATATTTACCTGGGGATCGACCCATTCAAATGAGACACCCCAGAAGCCATTCATGACCATGCTGAAATTGGTAACTGGACCAGGTGCCATATTGGCACTGGCCTCAACCAGGTTGGAGGGACCGGAATCTTCTCCATTGCTGTAAGTGGCTGTTACTTCATACATGTACATTTCATCTTCGACAACAGCGTCATCGTAACTGGTTTCGGTAGTGGTTCCAACCAGATCGCCATCCCTGAAGATGTTATAGCTGCTGATCTCGCGGGTTACGATGACTTCCTCAACCCGAGCAATATTGCGAGGCTCCATTGGAATTGAGGTAAGTTCCTGATAGGCTGCTTTACTTCTGATGTGATCGCCATAGAAATAATCTACAGCCACTGCATCAAACATCTCACCATAGCCACGGATGGAGAAGTTTAGTGGGAAGCCTGCCGAACCAACATCGAGCCAGTCATTACCAGCGGTGTAATCGGCAATACCCCATTGGGTGCCAGGTACAAAATCCCAGGGAGCACCAACACCATCATCAGTACCGATAGCGGTGGAAACTCCTGGGGTTGAGACACCAATGTAGAAGCCGTTTTCAGCAGTGATCGGATCCGGAAGTTCGTAATTATTCCAGGTGTCGTCCACGTTGGGTAGCATCTCAGATTCATGGAGCATCTGATTTACATCAGGCATGCCCGTTCCATCGAGACCAAAGACAAAGATCTTGGCTTCAGTATGGACTTCATTGGATGTGAGATACCAGCTCACTGAATTCAACACGGCATTCACCGGGTGACTGGCACCCAGGATGGCGAATTCATTGGCGCCAAAACCTAGCTGAGCCGTAATGACATCATCATCATAACGGAATTCTGTGGCTTCACCGCCACCACCTGGTTCGCGCCAGGACAGTGCGATATGATCATCAAAGTTGCCATCGGCCACCAGATTTTCCGGGGGGGCCTCACCAACAATGGCTAGGACGCGGACCGAAGCATCTGATTCCATATCACCGGCATCCAGGGTTCTGATCTGGATGTTGTATGTGCCATCATCCATGATCTCAATCATCTCTGAAGCAGTGACGAATGCGTGCATCTCATCATTGAGATATACGTTATAACCCACCATGTCATAGTCAGTGGCAGCGTCCCAGGTGATTGTCAATTCATTGGTTGCATCATCAACACTGGCCATCACGTTTTGAGGCGTAGATGGGGCATGGTTAATGGGTATGGCACATGCTGCATTAGAATGGGTAGTGGCCGAAGTGTAGACCGAGGCAACGGTATAACAATATTGCGTTCCATTGTCCAGATCTTCATCAACGTTCCAACCATCCATGTAATCATAAGTATCGGTTGCCAGTACCTCGGAGACAGCAACACCATCCCGATAAACCTGGAAACCATCAAAACTGCGTAGAGCAGTTTCATCGTTGCTAACTTCATGAAATGGTACTTCAAGGTTCTCTGTGACCTGGGTCAGTTGGGCAAAATTAAGCGGTGTTTCACCCTTGTCACCGATGGGAGTGCCGACAAAATGACTGACTGTTCTCGCCAATACAATGCCGCTGCCATCAAAGGTCCAGCTTTCATCGGTTCCAAATTCACCACCGGTGGCTATGTTTACGCCATTGAGGATCAAGTTGTAGTAACCCTCACCATAGGCACAACAAATACCATCACCAAAAGCGTCATAGATGGTCCAGGTGTAGACACCGCCCGGTAGTTCATATTCCCAGGTATACATGGTACCTGTAGCAGAAATAATTCCGCCATCGTTGGCGAACAATTCACCAGTTTCGTTATACAGTTCCCAGCTTGTCTCACCAGGATAATTATCAGTGAAAATCTCAACCGTTAGCATACTGGCAACTTCTCCCGGGGCAGCCCAGGTCAAATATACCTGACCATCCAGATTTGATTCTGCATTCAGTCGCTCAGGAGGTAGCGGACCTGTTGGGACACCAATACCCTCAGACATTTCTGATTCAGCATCCTCGGCATCGATAGCGGAGATCATGTATTCATAAACACCGGGATCTGCCAGCTGCTCTGAAAACTCCGATACGCTAACATTGGCAACAAAGACGTCATCACGATATACATTGTAACTGGTGAAGTCGTATTCCGTATTGTCGTCCCAATCGAGGTAAACAAAAGCATCCTCATCACCAACACCGGTCAACCCAAGAGGAGCAGCAGGAGCGTGGTTCATGGGCGTACCCACTAATTCCGGTGAATAGGAGATCTCATCCGGATAATTGGCGGAGATTAGGTAATAGTAGTCCACTCCATTTGTGAGAGGTTCAAAATCGTAATACTCAAAGGTCAAGGTGTCTGCATCAACCAAATGGGTGCTGGCATCTGCCACCACTGGACTGGTGAGTGAACGATAGATACTGAAATTCTCCAATTCTGAACGCATCTCGCGGGCAGGACTGGGTATGAGCACCGGCTCAAACGCTATGTCGTCACCGGCTTGATAGGGTTGCGTAGAAAATTCGCGGGCTGCATCAATGGGCTGAGTTCCCCAAAGACCGGTATTCGCCACGAAAGTAGCGGCACCATCTTCGGGACCCACAGTAATGGCATCTAACAACCAGATATACCAGAGACCCCCACCATCACCATCAACAGCTTGCCAGGCTAACTGAATACTCTCGCCAGCATAGTCGCCCAGATCAACAACATAGGGTACCTGCCAGTCGTTCCAGCCCGGATTTTCGGGATTGTCAAAAGGAGGTAAGGCGGACATATCCAAGACAACGTCCCAGCTTACTCCACCATCTACAGAAACGTTCACATTATAGTGGTCACCATATTGTGAAGCCTGCTGGGCATAGGACCAGAAGGTCAATATGTCACCAGCACCTACCGTAAACTCCGGAGAGATCAACCATTCATCCTGAGCGGAAACATCCCACCACACGCCTGCTGAAAAAACACCTTCAAAAGCCGGGGCTCCCAAAATATCGTCATACAGGGTCCAGGTGGTGGTCGCATTGGATTGTAGCATGCTCCACTCTGCAGGTGGGAAGATCCCGCTCTCGAAATCCTCATAGAGACCATCGCCACCAACCGTACCAGGCAGTTGCCAGGTCAGGTTTACCGCACCATCAAGACCCGATTCAGCATTGGCCATTGAAGGTGGTAGGTTACCCACCGGCAGGATCGCTGTATTGCTTGGGGCAGATTCAGCACCATCAGCATCCATGGCAGTTACGTAATAATAATAGATGTTACTGATGGGTAGGTTCTCTGCAAAATCAGTCGCGGTGGTATTCAGGACCATTTCACCGTCACGATAGACGTTGTAGGAATCCAGATCGTAATCAGTATTGGCATCCCAGGCCAGTGAGATATCATGATCATTAATGATAAAGGTCAAATTCTGCGGTGCACTGGGTATCCAGTTCACTGGTGTGGCACAGGCCTGGTTGGAGGCTGAATTGCCATCATCATAAACAGCTTCTACAACATAACAGTATTCCACACCATTAGGCATGTACTGATCCGTATAACCCAGAGCATCAACCGTCAGCAGCTCGGATACGGCATTACCATCACGATAGACCATAAAGCCCAGTTGTTCGCGCAGGTTAACGGTCCGTTGGGGAGCTGAGGACATTTCCCAGCGTTCCAGTTCAATTCCAGCAGCAGCCAGTTTGGCCAGCTCGTCCGCCGGATCAGCAGCAACAAAATCACTACGAGCTGCAGTTTCTGTAACCGTGATACCATAATCTCCTGTACCACCGCCAAATCCATCAACCACGATTAGGTAGAGACCCGCAGGCAGGAAGGCACCTTCGATAGTTGATTGAAGGATGGAGAACTCACAGGTCAAGTCATCATTATAATAACCTGTTGTTGTAAAACAATCCTCATTGAATATCTCTAATTTTGTATCGTAGGTTGTGGCAGCATCACACAGTGTGATGGTTACCACGCCGTCGTTTGGCATCCACAATTGGTAGGCATAATCGTCACCATCACTACCACTCACATCAAAATCATCACCCATACCACCATTATTACCAGTGGAGGTAAAGGGCAGGGATTCGATCATTTCATCTGCGCAGTCCAGTAGACCAGGCATGAGATCGCCAGGGGCAGCCCATTCCAGATTAACGGTTCCGTCAAGACCGGATTCAGCTTCGAGACGCATGGGTGGCAGGTTACCAACCGGCATAACCACGTTGTCAGACAGGTCTGATTCAGCACCTTCGGCATCAACAGCGGTTACAGCATAGGTATAGATCCCACCAATGGTAAGGACATCCACATAGTCAGAGCTAACTGCATCACCGATAAGCACATCATCTCGATATACATTGTAAAAGGCGAAGTCATATTCGGTATTGTCATTCCAATCCAGGGTAACTGTTAGATTGTCAACCACACCCTGTAGACCAGTCGGTGCACCGGGAATAAAATTAGTGGCCATGGCCTCAACTTCACCAGCTGCTGCTTCACCATCATCATAGATGGCAGAGACCCGGTAGTAGTAGGGAATCCCATTGGTTACTGGAAAATCAGTATAGGCCATTGGATCCAGACCAACCACATCCAGCTGGTACTGAGCTTCGATGAGTACTGGAGAAGTCGTATTGCGATAGATCCCATAGTTCAACAATTCGCGGAGCTCACGTACGGAATAGAATTCACGCGTACTCGAACTCAGCAGATCAGCAGTGATCAAAGTGTTCGCTGCTTGGAGCTTATTGACTTCTGCCCGAATATCCAGAGCAAAGGATTCGGCTGGGGTCCGGAAGGTTTCTTCCCACACATCTAATGTATAGTCCCCAGTACCACCACCAAAACCATCAACAACAATGAGATAGGTCCCTGCAGTCAGGAAGACCCCGGTTAATTCTGACTGGAGCCCACAGGCATCGTCATTGTAATAACCGGTTGTGGTAATACAGTCTTCCATAAATACTTCCAGTTTTGAATCATAACTAGTACCGTTACACAGACTAATGGTGTAACTGGCATCTGTGGGAACATTCAGCTGATAGGCTACATCTTCTCCGTCAGAGAAGGTTACATCAAAGTCATCGCCCATGCCCAGGTTGGTTCCAGAATCATTGAAGGGCAGGGCATCAATTGCAAAATCGGCACAGTCCAGGAGCGGTGGAGCATCTGTTCCAGGAGCTAACCAGGTCAGATCAATCTGACCATCAAAGTTGGAAACTGCTTCAACAAAGGTGGGGGGTAGATGTGAGACCACATCAAATACATACAAAGCAGCAGGAGCACCATCAGGAGCAAAACCTTCGTTGGCGTCTGCATCCATGGCCATGATATAATAGCCAACGGTACTTCCGATTACCTGTCCGGGAATATCAGCACTATAGATGCCACCACCCATATCGGTCATCGCCATACTGGTAAAGGTACCACCGCCGATATTGTAGTATAGGTCAGCACTGGTCACACCAACATTATCTATAATAAATGCTTCGATGGTATAAGGACCAACATCATCCATTGTATAAGAGAAAGTCGTTACTGCTGAAATTTCCGGAGGCCAGAGATCCGTATATTCCATGGCCAGAAATGCCAGGTATTCAGCCAGGAGATCACTCACCAGGCTGGCACCATCGGTCAATCCACCAAATTCGAAGGAGTTACCGATGGTATTGGCGCCGGGGCTTAAATTCCCAATACCACAAGCTTCACCATCAGCAGGATTGGTGTGGAAGACCATGGCATCAGCGACAGCCGGCGCCAGGTGATCGATAAAGCTATTACCGCCAAAATATTCGTAGTCCATACCGTCAAGCAAGGTTTCACCCTCTACCATTACGAGATCTGCACCACCATCTCCAACGCCATTGATCCCAAAGAAACCGTGCAGTGAAGTGGGCGTGTCATAAGCCCAGGTGTCGCCACCCTCCATATAAATGGGATTACCAGCCATGGCGTAGTCAACCAGTGCATTCACTTCTGCAGAACCCTCAGTGAGTTGAAAATTTCCATTCCCAAAGATACCCAGGGTCACGAATACAGCTTCATAACCTGCCTGTACCGGAGGGCCGAACATAAATAGGTCGGTTGTCATGGTAGCTGTATAGCCTAAAGCAGTGATACCATCCAAAAAAGCCTGGCCGCTAATGGAGCCTGAGGGGTTCCAGATCATATATTGGGGGAATCCATCGTAAACCATGGCGGAAGCTGTGACTGTTACTTCAGTCAAGTTATCTGCATTACCGGTAATGGTATAGGTTCCGACTGCGGCACCTTCACTTGTGGGGGTCAGGGTCACATCCATAACCACGGAAGTTCCAGCGGCAACTGTAACGGGGGCAGTCAAGGTTGTTGAAAAATCAGCACCGGCAACAACGATAGAGGTGACATCAAAGTCAGTATCACCAAGGTTTGAAATAGTAACATCCTGAGAAACGGTACCATCACTCAACTGCATGACACCAAAATCAATATTCTGAGGTGTAACGGTCATGTATGAGCCGGCTATGTCTTGAAAAATATATGTGGCTGTAATGCCAAAGTTTCCAACCAGGGTTGGATCACCACCAACAGCAGCATCAATCGTTTCCCAACCATTGGCGGTACTTACCCAGTTTCTATCGATATAATTAGGTTGCAGGTCATTGGCAATACCCATAAAACCGCTATCGTTTTCCCAGACCACCACATAATAGTCACCACCATCAATGACAATGTCATCGACCACAATATCAAACTGCTGTAAAGAACCGTCTGGAGAAGAAAGATCCATCACAGCTGATTCCCAGATAGCACTGCCATCACCAGGACCGGCCGGCAGGCTGGGAGGACCAGCAAGACCAGCAGCTGGATCAAGGTAAATACTGACAATAGAGGCGAATGCAGCAGCATCACCTTGGGTATAGATTGTCAGCCCGGTGAGAAATTGAGGAGCATCGGCAGTAAACCGAACACCAAAGGCGCATCCACCACCACAACCAATCTGGCCTTCGAAACTGCCATCATGGTAGGCCAATATCTCATCGCGTAACGACAAGGCATCCACGGGTGCTGCACTCCAGTTAATATCCAGGCTGCCATCAAGGGCAGTCTTGAGACAAACATCGCAATCAGCATCTGGATCGATCTTCTGGTCAGCAAAAACGCCAACCGCCATAAGCATAACAAGTACAAATATCCAGCCAGTTGAGTACAATCGTTTCATGGGGAACTCCTTCATATTCTATTTATAATCAATCGCTTCGGCCATAAAATAAACCAAATCTTTTCTACTTTGCTAGTATATCACCCTTAAAAAAAGGAACAATTTCTCCTGTAATAGGTCGCGAATATAGATTTTGGTCACTTTCAATTCAAGCGTATTTCCGAAAAGCTAATCAGGTGACATGAAAATGGGATATTTAAGTGAGCTATGTCATCAGGGCTTTTTCCCTCAATAGTGGAAAAATTTACACCCGTGGACTTGGGGACCATTTCTGCTAAAACTATGGTGGGCAAGCTTTCTGGCTTACTACTGCTTATGATTTTGTCAGGTGACCGAACCAAATTCGCATGGAGATTCCGGTCAAAGCTGCATACTTAGGGTTAAATCCAAATTCGGATACTTTTGGCCAACCGGAAAAATTATGGAAATAACCTAGCTCCATGCCCCAGTTGTTCCGAAAATTCATCCCGTAAAGTAGTCCGAACAAATGGATCTTATCGCCCCACAATCCCGAAGGCAAATAGGCATAGCGCAAACCCAGATAGCCATAATTGAAAACATCTGTTTCGGTTTGCTTGAAAACCTTGCCATCCCGTCTGACTGTTTTCGAGCGCGCTTTTCGAGATACATTGTAATAAGTCGCTTCAAATGAACTTTGCTCCGCATAGGTGGTCGCCAGATTCAGGGTGTGTAAGCGAACCCCTTCATCTCTCAGGACAAATGTCAGATCTACACCGCTGCCTTGCAGGGCGAACATGCCGATACGGATACCCCCATCCATCTGCTCCCCCAGACCTTTACGAAACACAAATTGGGGGGCCAGGTTCTCTGCTGACAGGACTACGCCCTGATAGCTCTCATCTGGCTTCAAGGGTTCTGGCGCAATGACAGGATGGGAAGTACAGGCAACCAGAAACAGCAATGGACCCAGCAACAGATGATGTGATCTAATTTTTAGCATGTCCTTGAATTTCCATGCAACTGGTATTGATGACAAGGTTTTTGTTCCAGTTGTTGAGGTCAACATGTCAGGTCTTCACCGTCCATTCAAACTGAACAAGTAAGTTTTTAACAGCTCAGCCCGAATAGTACGCAGTTCTGCCAGAGCAATTTCCAATTTCCATTTTCCATTTTCCATTTAGATTGTAACATGGAAACAAAACAAGAGATCGTAAAAAACTGGATCTTCCGCTACACGGGTGTAAAACCCCAGGACTTTGGAGATCGCATCCTACTGACCAACTTTAAGAATTATGTGGAAAAATTTGCTACTCGCTTTGACGTACCCGTCTTTGGTGAAGATCGTTCAATGACAGTTGCCACCAATAAAGATGGCCTGAGTATCATTAATTTCGGAATGGGCAGCGCCAATGCCGCTACAGTCATGGATCTGCTTTCAGCAATCAATCCCTACGGCGTACTTTTTCTCGGGAAATGCGGCGGGTTGAAACAGTCCACTGATCTAGGCCATTTTATTCTCCCCATTGCTGCCATCCGCGGTGAAGGAACCAGTAATGATTATCTCCGGCCGGAAGTCCCGGCCATGCCCAGTTTCAAAATCCACAAGTATATCTCCCAGATCCTGGTAGATCATAATCTGGACTATCGTACCGGCGTGGTTTATACGACTAACCGTCGGGTCTGGGAACATGATAAAGCCTTTAAAGAATATTTAAGAGAGATCCGAGCCATCGGTATAGATATGGAAACTGCCACTATCTTCATTACCGGTCTGGCGAATAACATCCCCCGGGGTGCCCTGCTGCTGGTCAGTGATCTACCCATGGTCCCCGATGGTGTTAAGACCGAAGCGCTCGACCAGAGCGTTACCAAAGAATTTGTAGACCTCCATCTGGACATCGGTATCGAAGCCATGACCCATATCTCCGAACAAGGAGAACAGATCAAGCATTTCTCGTTTTAATACATCTCACCTAGTGTTCAGTCAACCTTGTAGTGTGTGAAAAGTCGCAGGAGTTTTTGATTGATAACAAGGCGAATATTTTGAGTATAGCCGCTGGTGCTGAGTTCATCGAAGTATAGCTATGGTTGAAATATTTAACGCAGGTAACAGCAAAAAGAACCTGACCTACCTGCGCTCTGCTACGGTTGGCGAGGCTTGGTTGCGTCAATACAGGGTTGACTGGACAGCCTCTCGAATCCCAGCCTGGGGCAGATTCAAATTTTTACTCAGGAAAATTTAAAAATCGATGACAGTTGGTTGCTTACGGTTCCCGTGCACATCACAGTATTGGGTTGGCACTGTTCCCGGTAAAAAGACCTCACGCTCCGGAGTACAGTACTGAGTCGCCAGCTTGTGGGTCTCTGAACAGACATTGACAAAGACCACCGACTCTTCCGGGATCTCAAATTCCTGTCGGTCCCAATCCAGACTATCATAGACGGCTTTCATATACTGAGCCCAGATAGGTACCCCCAGAGCAGATCCTGCCATGGCGGGTCCCAGACTGATGGAGGGTGAATCCATCCCGACCCAGACCGCAGTGGACAATCGGGTAGTAAAACCCACGTACCAGGCATCGGTAAATCCAGTAGTAGTCCCGGTTTTACCCCCAGCTGGCTCATAAAAACCAAAGCGGGTTCGAGCACCAATGCCAGTCCCACGATTTGCAACCGTTTCCAGTAATGACAGCATGACGTAGGAAGTTCCCCGACCCAGGACTTCCTTCCGCTCTGGTGTATACGTGCGGAGCACACCACCAAATCGATCCTGAACGGACAGGATCCCCAGCGGTTCGATCCAAATACCCAAACGAGGGTACACACCATAGGCGGCGGCCATTTCGATGGGATAGACCCCTGATGCACCTAAGGCCAGTGCATCACCCGGGTATAAGCGGGTGGTGATGCCCATGGCCCGGGCTTTCTCAACCACCGCTGCCGGGGCGACCAATTCTTGAATAGTGCGCACAGCGATCAGGTTGAGCGAACGCCGGATTCCTTCCCGAATAGTGGTCTCCCCGCCCATGCTCAGATCGTAATTCTTGGGACGCCAATCTGTAGAATCGTTCATTCCAGTTTTGATCACAACCGGCTGATTTAGCAGGGTGGTAGTCACGGGATAGCCGTTATCGATGGCGGCCGTGTATAAAAATGCCTTGAACGATGATCCGGGTTGCCGGATCATCTGGGTGGAACGGTTCCATTTTGATTTACTGAAATCTTTGCCCCCCACCATGGCTTTGATTTGGCCAGTTTCCACATCCAGAGAGATCAACTGAGCCTGCACCGTGAGCAATTGCTCTATCCGGGGCGTTATCTCCACTGAGTCACTGAGCATTAAACGAACCGTATCCACAGTGAGCTCAATATTGTGTCTTGCTAAGATTTCAGCCAGGGCATTGGATTTTTTGTCCAGCATCCGGGCATTAAAAATAGCCTGGATCCTATCCAACTCTCGGGCAACAACCTCATTGGCAATCGACTGCATCCGCGTATCCAAACTGGTATAGATGGTCAGCCCATCTCGATAAAGATCCACCCCCAGCTCGTCATCTTCCTTTTCCAACTGGCGGCGGACAAATTCCCCGAAATGGGGCGCCACATTGCCCATTTCAACAGAATCAGGGGCATACGTTTCAATGGGGAGGGACTTGAAATAATTTCGCTCAACTGCATTAATTGCTTTTTCCCGGAACATGGAATTGATCACCACATTACGTACGTGGCGAGAACGGTCAGGGTGTGTGATGGGTGAATAATAGGCCGGTGCTCTTAGCATTCCCACCAGGATGGCCCCCTCATCCAGAGTCAGGTTTTCTACTTTTTTATTGAAATACTTGGTGGCCGCAGCCTGGATCCCATAGGCTCCATGTCCAAAATACACCGTATTCAGGTACATGGTCAGGATCTCTTCCTTGGTGAAAGTATGTTCGATCTGAACCGCAGTGATCAATTCGCGAATTTTCCGGGTATAGGTCTGCTTGAATCCAATTCTGGCGTACAGACTACGCGCCAGCTGTTGGGTCAGTGAAGATGCACCACCGTGAATCTCACCGGTCAAAAGATTCAGACTGATGCTGTACACCGTCCTGAAAAGGTTCATTCCCCAGTGACTATAGAACTGCTGATCTTCGGTAACGATCAGGGCTTTTTTTACATGGGGTGGGATTTCATTGGATTTTACCAGGGTCCGCTGGGTGGTAAAAAGTTCCTGGATAACCTGATCATCAGCAGAGACGATCCGGGTGATCAAATCCGGGTCATATCGTTCCAGTTCATCCAGCGACGGTAGATCCTGGGTCAATAGAAATAGCCAGGTAATCAGGCCAACTGTGAATACAGCGCTAACACCTAATGCAACATAGATACGCTGCTTGAATTTTTGTCGACCGCCTTTGGCTTTGAAGTGTCTGTTCATGTCTTACAATTATAAACTTTTAAGTCTGTCATGTTCATACGTATTTAACAATATGAAGATTTAATCATGACGCCCCCGCAAAAAGTATTTGGAGAAACACGGAATATACCCTATGTGTAATAAATACAATTATTTATGGTAAATACATCTAAACCTATAAATAACAACACTCTGCGTCATTTCGACAGACTCAATGCAACGCTCTGCGCGCTGCGAGAGGGACTTTCTGCGAGGGTGTCAATCATACTTAATCCGTAGAGACCGATCTTAGCTCTGTTTTCTACCAGAATTGTCTCGAAAGACAAAAAGAGTCGAGTAATATCCTCGACTCTTTTCAGAAGTTCTTTTTCCAAATTACACTCAACCAAAGATCAGCTTTTTAGCCACCGCATCCGATTTCGCTTTGATGGTTGTGTGTAATGATCCACCGTGACTATCCATGGTAACTACAGCCGGAAAATCCTTTACTTCGATGTGCCAGAATGCCTCTGGAATACCCAGTTCTTCCAGCATATAAACATCTTTCACCCTCACCACCGTTTTGGCCAATGAGGCCGCTAACCCACCAATGGCATGTAGATACACACCACCTGATTTTTCCAGACCGGCTAAAGTTTGCGCACCCATACCACCTTTACCGATCACCGCTCTGACCTTATAATGCTCCATGACAGATGCTTCATAAGGTTCTTCTCGGATACTAGTCGTGGGACCAGCGGCCACAAAAGACCAGGAACCATCATCCCGCTGTTTTACAACCGGTCCACAATGGTAGATCATGCTGTTCTCCATGATCGGGTTCAACCAATCCGGCCAATTCTCATGGATATACTTATGGGCAGCATCCCGTGCCGTTACCATTAATCCTGAAATAACGACCTCGTCGCCAATCTTTAATTCGCGGATGGTTGCTTCGGAAATTGGTAATTGCAACTTAATCATAGCTCACCTCCCCACCGGCTTTCAAGGTCATGCTGTGACGACGATAGGCCCAGCACATATATGAGATCGATACAAAGAAAGATGCCGGCAGACGATGCAAAGCTCCCATCTTTACCGCCAGAACCGTTGTGTTTCCGCCAAAGCCCATTGGACCAACCCCTAATTCATTCAGATCACCCTTGAGCCTGGCTTCTAATTCGGCCAATTCAGGATTGCCGTTCGTATCTGTGATCTTTCTGAAAAGCTGGGTCTTGGCAGCCAGGTGTGATGAGGTCCGGTCACCACCAATTCCGATTCCCAAAATTCCGGGAGCGCAGCCTAAACCCTGGGCAGCATTGACTGCATCTACGATCACCTTGTAGACACCATCCAGATCACGACCGGCACCCAAACCCACATCAGGCAACTTATATTGGGTGGAAACATTCTCACAACCCCCACCCTTGAGCATCAACTTGAATTCGATATGATCCTCATCCCATTCTTCGAAGTGAATAAAGGGTTGACCCTCTCCAATGTTGTTTCCAGAATTTTTTCCAGTCAGTGAGTCCACTGCATTGGGTCGCAGGTAACTCTTATCAACGGCCTCAACAGTTGCCTCTTTGATCAGCGCCGTAAGCTTTCGCATGGACACTCCTTCGGGAATATAGACCAGATAGATATTGGTACCCGTATCCTGACAGATTGGAGTGGACTCATCTCGAGCCAGGTCAATATTTTTTAACAGCATCCCGAACACATTTCGTGCAGCAGAGCCCTCAGGCTCGTTTTGCCGGGCGGCCTTGATCGCATCCACCACATCGACTGGTAGATCCGTGGCAGCTAAGCGGATCAACTCCAGAAGTTGATCTTTCAGAACTTTTTCGTCATATCTAAACATATTTCACCCCTAAAATACTCACAACTAAATAGGTGTTTAGTGTCTCACCGCCTGCCAAGTCGAAGCTGGATCCCGCCGATGGAGCGGGACAAGCATAGATTGGAGCCTGTCGAAGGGCGGTGCCTGCTACTTAACTTCCCACACATCACCGGAATAGAACAGACTCTCAAGCGTACCTTCACCCTTGGCCTCGATAACATCCTCGATCTGAGCGGTTAACATCTCATCGTAGGTCGGTGCTTCAATAGCTCGAAGGATACCAAAGGGGGTCGGGTTCAGTGGATCAAAGGTCATTTCCAATAACAGGTTAGTGATGATGGAATTGGTCTCATCATGCACCAGCAGATCTTTTTCTGACCAGTCACCCCCCAGGGTGACCACTTTGGGATGGTGATCTTTCATGATGATCCCCTTGTCATGCTCTTTACCAAAGATCATGGGTTCGCCATGGGTCACAAAAAGGGCATTGTCAGGCCGGGTAGCCTTGCTCTCACCATCAGCGAATTCACCGTCATTAAAGATGATACAGTTCTGATAAACCTCAATAAAGGCCGCCCCTTTATGGCGCTGAGCCCGCTTGATACTTTCCTGAAGACCCTTGGCGTCAACATCCAGAGCCCGGGAGATAAAGGTCGCATTGGCACCCAGGGCGATGGCGCTGGGATTAAAAGGACGGTCGATGGAGCCGTAGGGAGAAGACTTGGTTTTCATCCCCAGTTGAGAGGTAGGCGAATATTGACCTTTTGTCAGACCATAAATCCGGTTGTTGAACAACATGATGTTCAGGTCAATATTTCGTCTCAATACGTGGATCATGTGGTTTCCACCAATGGAAAAGCCATCACCATCACCGGTAATGACCCACACAGCCAGGTCAGGGTTGGCCAATTTTACACCCGATGCGATTGCCGGTGCCCGGCCATGGATCGAATGGAAACCGTATGTATCCATATAATAGGGGAAACGACTGGAACACCCGATCCCGGAGATAAAGGCGTAATTTTCTTTTTTTACACCCATGACCGGCAGGGTCTTCTGCATGTTGGCCAGCACCGAATAATCCCCACAACCCGGACACCAACGAACTTCATTACCCGGCACAAAATCTTTCCGGGTTAGATTCAACTCTTCTATACCTTGAATAGTCTCACTCATCTTACTATACCTTATCTATAATTGCTCGGGCATTAACCGAGGATCTCGTTTATTTTTTCTTCGATCTCTGAAGCCCGGAAAGGTTCTCCGCGAACCTTGTTCAATTGATGAATGGGTCGCACCAGGTCGGCTTTTAAAAGCAGTGAAAGCTGACCGGAGTTTACCTCAGGAATCAGGATCTCATCAAAATTATCACAGATCTCCTTCAGGTCCGATGGGAAGGGACTCACCCAACGTAGATGGAGTTGACTAACAGATTTTCCTTCAGCTTGAACACGATCCACTGCCACGTGGATAGAGCCATGGGTACTTCCCCAGCCAATTACCAGCACCTTGCCTTTGGCTTTTCCAAAGATCTCAGATGGTGGTATTTCCTGAGTGATCCGCGTTATTTTACGAGCCCGGATATCGGTCATGAGCTGGTGATTCTCAGGATCCTGACTGACCATACCGGTGATATTTTCTTTTTCAAGACCACCGATCCGATGCTCCAGACCAGGTGTACCTGGCAAGGCCCAGGGCCGCGCTTCATTCTCATCCCGGGAATAAGGCATAAAGCCATTTTCACCCCTGGCAGATGAATCCGGGTGGGTCACCTTGATCTCCGGCAGACTTTTGGGATCCGGGATCAGCCAGGGACCGGAGCCCTGACCTAAATAGCCATCCGTTAATAAAATTACCGGTGTCATATATTTTAAAGCCACTCTAGCTGCCTCAAAAGCACAGTCAAAACAATCAGCTGGGTCCTGAGCGGTGATGACCGGGATCTGGGCATCACTGTTGCGACCATGAACCGCCTGCAGTAGATCGGATTGTTCCATTTTGGTGGGCATTCCAGTACTGGGGCCACCCCGTTGAACATTAACGATCACCAGGGGTAATTCAGTGATAATTGCCAGACCGATGGCTTCAGTTTTCAAAGCCATACCAGGCCCTGAGGTCGTGGTACAGGCCAGATCACCAGCATAGGAAGCACCGATGGCAGAAGCAATTCCAGCGATCTCATCCTCAGCCTGAAAGGTTTTAACAGCATGATTCCTGAGACCTGACAAAGTATGCAGAATCTCGCTGGCAGGGGTAATGGGGTAGGAACCCAGGAATAATTCTTTACCCGCTTTTTTCGCAGCAGCTACAAGACCATAGGCCACAGCGACATTACCAGTAATGTTGCGATATTTACCCTTGGGTAGATCAGCTTTTTCAACGGCATAGGAGGTGGTGAATATCTCTGTCGTCTCACCGTAATTGAACCCGGTTTTCATGGCGGTTATATTGGCTTCTGCAATGGCCGGGTTCTTACCAAATTTTTTGCGAAGCCAGGCTTCAGTTGGCTCTACCGGACGATTGTACATCCAGAAGAGCACACCCAGCGCAAACATATTTTTGGTACGCTCAATCCCTTTTGAGGTCAGATCTGAACTCTCAAGCGCTTTTCCAACCAGTTTGGACATCTCGATACTGTAAACCGTATACCCTTCGAGGCTCCCGTCTTCTAGAGGATTTCCCTCCCATCCAGCCATTTTCAAATTCTTTAGCGAAAAGGCATTGGCGTTGGCCAAAACAGTACCACCTTTTTTTAAATCCTTCAGGTGGACCTTCAAAGCAGCTGGGTTCATAGCTACCAGAGTATCCGGCAGATCACCCGGAGTGAACACCCGGGACGATCCGAACATCAATTGAAAAGCACTGACACCAGCCAGGGTTCCCAGTGGGGCTCGAATCTCAGATGGATAGTTGGGAATGGTTTTTAGATCATTGCCTACAATGGCCGTTGCTTCTGTAAAGCGCGTGCCGGTTAGCTGCATACCATCGCCTGAATCTCCGGCAAAGCGAATGGTAGCCTCATTAATACGTATTACTTTTTTCGTCATGAATACGAACTCCCAATAAACGAAACTCTGTTTCTATAATTAAAATTGACTGATTCTCTGGAATTGAATATCACTTGTAATGGATCGGTGGTCATCAGATTTACAGGTAATCTCTGCACACCTTTTTGAAGTCGACCATGTTTAGGATTTCCCGACCTATTCATGATCAAAAACTAACTTTCACCTCAGGTAAAACAATGCAGAATGATATAAGACACCATTTATTTTTCACAAGTATTGGACGAAGCAACTATTGAGCCGTATTAGCCATTCTCTTTATTTTTCTACCGCTTCTACTCTCATACCAAATTGCAGGTCTAAAGTGGTCATTAAATCCAAAATATTACCCAACGCCTGACAAGCTACAGGGTGACCTGCTTTTCTGGTTCACAAATCCTGACCAGACCCAATCCCGCCCCAGAAACATAGAATACCGAACCTTGTCCCCTTATACCCTTTTTAATTTTTTTGCTTCACTTACTAATACTCTGCCCCTTAACAAAATACTGCTTCAATTTGCTCTGAGCCTCCCCAAAAACGGTCCGGGCGGGAAAGTTGCCGTGCTTATTCAAACTGCCAGCTTTTACCCCCGTCAATAGTTCAATCCCCTCAGCGATCGTGCTCACCGACCATATATTGAATTTTCTGTTCTTAACAGCTGCTTGAATATTAGGCATGATCATCAAGTGATCCACGTTGGACTCGGGAATGATTACCCCTTGTTCACCAGTCAATCCGCGCAGGTCACACAGGTGAAAAAAGCCCTCGACCTTCTCGTTGACACCACCAATCGCCTGGATTTCACCCCACTGATTCACAGACCCGGTAACAGCAATTCCCTGCTTGATCGGAAAACCAGATAAGGCGGAAAGGATAGCATATATCTCCGTGGAACTGGCGCTGTACCCATCTATCCACCCATACGACTGCTCAAAAGTCAGTGTGACAGCCACCGACAAAGGAAAGTTTTGAGCAAAGGTCTGTCCCAGATAACCATTAATGATCAAATTACCTTTATCATAGGTCTTGCCTGAGAGTTTCGCTTCCCGCTCAACAGCAATGATACCAGGTTCCCCCATATAGGTGGTAGCTGTAATCCGGGAGGGTTTTCCAAAAGAATTGTCACCCATGGAGTAAACTGCCAGGCCATTGATCTGGCCCACCCGTTCACCGGCAACATCGATCAGAAGGGTCTCATTTTTAATATTGTCCCAGACTTTTTCCTCGTAGAGGCTGCCCCGGAAGCGTTTCTCCTTAATGGCTTGTCGAACATCATCCTTCTGGACCTGACGATTCCGTTGTTTCCTGGCCCAGTAAGCAGATTCGGTGATGAGTCCAACCAGAGTACCAAACTGTAGTGACAATTTTCCTTTGTCACCAGCCAGCCTGGAACTGTAAACAATGATCTGAGTGGCTGCCTGAGATGTAAAATGGGGTAATTTATCTTCACGACACACCCGGGCAATGAACTGACATAAGAGATGTTCGTTTTCAGCAGTACGAGTCACCTCATAGTCGAAATCAGCTCGTACTCTAAAGGTTTTATTAAAGGCATCATCCACTTCCTGTAGATAGTGGAAATAGTCTGACCGCCCCAGGAGCACAACATTCAGATCCAGGGGAATGGGCTCAGGCCGCAGTGATGTAGTGGATGAGAACCCGAACTGTTCATTTACATCTTCAATCTGCAGTGATTTATTTTTCAAGGCTCGTTTGAGCGGCTCCCAAACATGGGCATTCTGCAGGACGCTCTGGATATCCAGGATCAGGAAACCACCATTGGCTTTTAAAAGTGCGCCGGCAGTGATCATGGTAAAATCACTGTACCAGGCACCCATAAACGCTTTTTTGTCAATGCGACCAAACAGATTATAGTAAGAAGGATTGGTGTCAAAGATGACAGGCGCCCCTTTTTGGCGGCAGTTATCTACTAGTAAATTCACTTTATAGCGTTGGAGTAAAGCCTTCTGGATCTGTTGCGGGCTGGCCTCATCATCCCCATTGCTGGTTTCCATTCCAGTGAATTCCTTGACATGTTCAGCTATATCGTCCCTGACATTTTCTAAATATTCGATAATGCCGGGATACTCAGAATAGTTCTCTAATAATCGCCCGATCCGGTGTTCCACTGAGTCCAGTGCGATCTTTTCTTGAAGATTTTCAACCACATCTTCCCGCTCTTCTTCAAGCTCTGCCATATCCCGCAGAGCCCGCCGTAAGAGCTCCTGAATCGTACTGATCCGCCCGTTTAGATTAGTTTGCTCCTTTTCTGAAAGAGCACTGAAATCTTCTTCGCTCATGGGTTCCCCATCCTTCAACGGAATGGTTTGGAAACCCTCCTGACCAAGGGTCAACTGGATATCCTCTTCAGCAGCCGCGACATTGACGCCGGCAATGATCTCCTCGCGACCCGTATCAAATTCTGCAGTTATCTCTTTCTTCCGTTTTGCATAAAGCTCACCCTTGAAGACCTTGGGCAGATCCGTGCTCAAACTACTGATTAATCGTTTCATCTGTTTGGTGAACTTCAGCCCCTGACCAGCCGGTAAACTGAAGACCCTGGGATGATATTCGTCCCGGAAGTTAAAGACCAGGATCCAGTCCAAAGGCTCAGGTTTGGTGGCAGCAAACTTTTTTACCAGATTCTTGACAATAGTGCTCTTGCCGGTACCAGGTAAACCACCGACAAACACATTGTAGCCTGGAGCAAGGAGTTCAAGACCGAATTGAAGGGCCCGGACAGCCCGTTCCTGACCAATTACCTGTTTAAGGCTGGGTAGTTCTGAAGTGGCTTTGAAGGTCAGAGCGCTTTCGTCAGTTGTTCGGCAAAGATCTTTTGGGGTGAGTTTCTTCATCATTAATTCCTGAATTCATTTTATGCGTACCTGGATCGGAATATTTCGAAGTCCAAGTGTTTCTTTCCATGAGATCTGTCAATTTAAGATAATCGAATTATTATGATGTCCTGCCTTAAATTCATGATATATCTGTTTCTTCCTCCCTGATTAGTCTTCCTGAGCGCACGCGAAGGATCTCCCCGTTGACTGTAACTCACTACCCTTAAAGTGAGATTCTTCGTTGCACTCAGAAAGACTATATTTTTAGGTCCTCTGGAATGGCTATCCTGCCCTGCATATTCACAGTCAAAAGCTGAAATAACCCTACTAAAAACCTTCTTCAATAATACCTTTCCCGCGCAACGAAAAGGATGCCTATGTCACCACAAATTCATACCGAAGCTATTAATCCTGCCACCGGGGAATCCCTGGGGAAGATTCCGCAGAATGCCATCGAAGACATCCAGGAAGCCGTTAAACGGATTCGCATTGCCCAGGCGGAATGGTCCCGGATCTCTTTTTCTGAACGGGGTCATTACCTGCGCAAGATGCAGCGTCATCTGGTTGAGCATGGTGAAGAATATGCCGCCATCATTTCCAGTGATAATGGCAAGACACTGCCCGATGCCTATATGACAGAAATTTCTGCGGTCATCATTTCATTTGATTATTATATCAAACACACCGCCCGGGTATTGCGAACCCGCCGGGTCAAAGGCTCCCATATTTTTGGTCTTTTCACCCGTAATCGACTCCAGCACGTACCCATGGGGGTCATCGGGATCATCTCCCCCTGGAACTATCCTCTGGCTATTCCCATGCACGAGATCCTCATGGCTCTGATGTCCGGTAATGGCCTCCTCTACAAGGCTGCTTCCGAGACCCAGATGGTGGGACAAATCATCCAAAAAATAATTGATGCCGGAGAGTTGCCCCAGGATCTGTTCATCCAGGTGAATGTCCCGGGACGCTTGGCCGGTGATGCCTTTTTGGAAGCCGGGATCGATAAGCTTTTTTTACTGGCAGCGTCCCGATTGGCAAAAAGCTTATGGCCAAGGCTGCCGAAACACTGACCCCGGTATCCCTGGAGCTGGGGGGCAATGACCCCATGATCATCTGTGCTGAAGCCAATTTGAAAAAAGCGGCCAACGGAGCGATCTGGGCCGGGCTTTCCAATTCAGGTCAGAGTTGTGCGGGGATCGAGCGGGTTTACGTTCACCGTGATGTCTATGAACCCTTTCTGAAGATTCTGCAGAAAAAGGTTGAGCAGCTTCGTGTTGGCGATCCTTCTGAAGCAGAAAACCATATCGGTACCATGACCACCGCTCGTCAACAAGCTGCCGTGCGCAAGGTGTTGGAAGAGGCCATTGACCAGGGAGCCGTTGTCTTAGCTTTATCTCAGATTGACGAGGGGACTGATCAGGCCTTACCAGCCACCATCCTTACTGATGTTACTCATGAAATGACTATCATGAAGGAAGAAACTTTTGGTCCTGTGTTGGGAGTTATGCCTTTCGATACCATTGAGGAGGCGATTAACCTGGCCAATGATTCTGATCTGGGATTGACTGCTTCTGTCTGGACCAGGAACCAGCGTTTGGGACGTAAGATCGCTGCTGAACTACAGGCTGGCGTGGTGACTATCAACAATCACCTGATCTCGCATGGTATTCCCAATTTGCCCTGGGGCGGATTCAAGCTAAGTGGTATTGGCCGGACCCATGGTGAACTGGGATTGCTGGAGATGACTGAAGCGCGCGCCATTGTGAATGATTACCTGCCCTTGAATAAGCAGTTCTACTGGACACCAGTGCCTGGGTTCATCTACCGGCGCTGGATCGGTTTCATGATGCTGGTTGGCGGCACCTGGAAGTTCAAGTTAAAGGGGCTGCTCAAGTTAATATTCGGGTTTAAGAAAATATAGGTAGAGACGCAATGCGTTGCATCTCTTCATCTCCCGGTGGATCAGCAACTCACGACTTAAGTTGCGGTTGCTGACTGATTGGCAATTTGTAGACCGTTTCAACAGTTTATCAGGTTTTATAAAGCAACCAGTGCCAGATTTAATTGACTTTTTTTCCAAATCGCTGCATGATCCTGGCAGCAATTTTCACCATCAGGGGGTTATCATCACCCTCCATAGGCATTGAACCCTGTGGACTATAGAGTCCTTCCATCATTTTCATCACTTCTTTTTTGATCATCCCCCGGAAAGGCAGTTTGGCAATCATACCATACATGGCGGCACTGCCCTCTATTGCCAAATCAGGATTTGAACGTACCAGTTCCACAGAAGTCTTAAGATCTGACAAAAAGTCATGGACGATTTTTACATGACCCGGCGTTACCATCACATGCAATCCCTCTGGTCTTTGAATGCGGTCGATATGCCACCCTTTGGCTTCCATTTGGTCACCAACGGCAAAAATATTTACCCGACTATCAGTAGCATAGTATCCAAAAACACTCATGTTGGGGCGCCCCATGATTGCCAAACCGTCTATGGCTTTTATCCCGGCTTGGAGTTCACCGGTAACATCCATAATCTGCCGGGCATTTTCCCGATAACCTTGCTCGCCCAGGGCATGCATAGCCGCCCAGGCCGCTGCAAAAGAGCCCCCGGGACGGGTTCCCAGAAGGGCGGGAGAAGCAAAGACACCACCGGGCCAATTTTCATCGATAAAGAATTGATGCTTCATGTAACTCATATTGCGATAAATAAGCGTTGAGGCACCTTTGGCTGCAAATCCATATTTATGAACATCAGCAGAAATGGAGGTTACTCCAGGCAGTCGGAAGTCAAACTCAGGGACACTAACCCCATTTTTCTCAATAAAGGGCAACAGAAAACCACCTAGACACGCATCTACATGCAAGGGCAGGTTGTGCTGTTGAGCAATCAGACTAAGTTCAGCAATTGGATCGATGACACCATGGGGATATGAGGGAGCCGAGCCCACCAATAGAATGGTTCGACGATTGATTAGCTTGCGGACCGCTTCCACATCTACTCTGAAGTCATCTTTTAGCGGAGCGTAGATTATTTTCACACCGAAATATTTGGCGGCTTTGATCCAGGCCACGTGAATACTCTCCGGAACCACCATCTCAGGCTTGAAAGCTAACTTCCGTTTGGATCTGGCCATATCCCGATAGGTGAGAACCGGCAGCAGACAACTTTCTGTGCCACCGGAGGTTAGGGTACCCACCACTTTTTTATCGCCATGGAACAGGGTGGCGGTCATGCTAATGACTTCTGTTTCAAAGCGTTTCAGGCTCTTGAAAGCCATGGGGTTCAGGGCGTTCTCTGAGAAATAAAGACCGTAAGCCTCTTTTAAAAAAGCTGTGTGGTCTTCGTTAAGATGGTAGACCAGACTCCAGGTCTTTGAGTCATGATAATTAACATCACCACTACCATACTGCTGCATCTGTTTCAGGATCTCAGCGTGATCAAGTCCCTGTTCGGGTATGGTCTTCATTCTCTACATCCTTAGTTTTAAAAAGATCAACTGTTGCCGGTCTGGTAGTTATCGTTAATATCACCTATTGATAACTTTCCCGGTTGTTCCCCAGCACACAGAATGCCTGCTAAAAATATTAGCCTGTGAGCAGTAATCATAGATACATATTCTGTGGTTTTTGGTTCAATTCAGGTGCTTGATCTATTTTAGTAAAATTAGCTTCTGGAATTCCCCCACGGGCCGACCATCAAGGATCATCACCGCTAAATAGACACCCGAACTCATGGGCAAACCCTGGTTGTTGGATCCGTCCCAGGCAACCTGCTGATTGCCCCTGGGTCCCCTCAGTTCATATTCCCAGATCTGGCGTCCTTGAATATCAAAGATCACCGCTAAGGCACGTCCCTTATTTTCGGGAACAGTCAAGCTCAAAGCAACTACCCCATTGAAGGGGTTGGGGTAAGCATTGACCAGACCGACCTGGTCAGGTTGAATCCCCAGATCTTTATCGTTAATGGCGGTAATAGTGGGCGCTTTCCGCATCCAGAAATCCAGATATGCATCATCTGACAATTGAACCGTTTCATCAAAATGTGCGGTGAACTCGGCAAAACCAGCAAAATTCATTGAGCCCTGCATATCATTATAAAAGACCAGTTCATAGCTTGGAGTAATAGCCCCAAGTGGTTGGGCATCGCAGCTCTCCCAATACATGCCACTGCCATTCAAAGCGATATCCATGAGCCAGTCATCTGGATCCTGAGCCCCAAAATCATAGACCAGATTGGACTCATTCCAAACTCGTAACCCATTAAGTTGAATTCTGCCGGTATGTTGAAAAATCAGAATCTCAGGTCTTAGAACCAATACCAGTGAATCAACACTACCGGCTGGCTCTCCTTCAATAAAGAGCTGCTCAACTGGAATATTGTATTGGTACCAGGTGGTGTCCAGGGGATAGGTCTTGAATGGGGAAAAAGCCTGGTCGAAACCGATCGATAGACTTTCAGTCAAATCAAGCTCGCCAATACTATGCACCATTTGATGTTTGCCCACGAGATCCCAATGCACATTGGTCCCAGCGATATCCCACCGGGTAATGCCAATTCCCCAGCCAAAGTGAAGATTCGCACCGGGTATCCCATCCGGACTGAAGGATTTCACAAAACGTGGGTACCCCAGAATGTTTTGATATTCTTCTGCGTATAGTAACACTCCGAAGCTTGTGTCATCACCAGTATATTCATTTAACTTCAGCGTAAAGTCATAGGGAATTTCCTCGAGGATTATCTCTCCTTCATCGGTGTACACATACTGGACTTCCTCAAAAACTACTGGCTCAATATGAGCATTATCCATATGTGGATAGTTCCATTTTCTTGTCTCTAATACGATCAATGTGTCTCCCCCGCCAAAAGAGTGGTTGACCGGTGCTTCAAAGATAGCGCTGTGCCCTACATTAGAATCACTTGGTTTATACAGCCAATATGTGTAATCATAAGGAAGATAATCACCAAAGTAGGCTTCATCATCGTCTGAACGCATCATCAGGCCTACACTGTCAGGGATTGCGGGATAGAAGTTCTCTGGTTCTTCGATCCAAATAGTATCTCCAGAGATTGTTTCATAAATATTCGTTTCTATATGAAGCATATACCCTTCTCCATTCAGATGAGGCACACGCTCTGCCAAAACAACGCCCTGGGAGAAACTCACTTCAAAAGAATCACTCTCAAAATCAATGAAGGCATTGCTGGGAAAACGGATATTGTCCAGATAGTAGGAAAAAACTGAATCAAAAGGGGTTGGGTTAAAATACCAGAGACCGACTATTAGCTCAACTCTATCTATTCCTGTTTCAGGCACTTCAACCATCTCAAAAGGTGCCGAAAATGAACGCCATTCATCATCAAATGGTACTGGAAATGTTTGCGTGGATTCTGAGTTAAAATTAAACCAAGCTGGCGTAAATATGATCTGTGCGAGCAGCAGGTTCGCTGTGCAGAAAAATAATATTAGGGCTCTCATCTAATCTCCTCCAAAGTTTGATTTCCATATTAGTCACTTAAGACCATTTCAGCAAGCCTCCAAACCAGATAATTGATGGGCAAAAATTGGTGTAATGGCACTAATTTTCTCGGGGGAGATGTCCCGTCAGGGACAGAGGGGGGGTCCAGACAAGCTCGGACGGGGACTTGATTTTAATTTTTTGAGTGAAAATTGACACCTCCGCAAAAAGTCCCTCCCCCACACGATTGTCGGGATCTTCTACTCGCAGAGCACGTAGAGCGTTGCATTGAGCTAGCCGAAATGACGCAAAGTGTTGTTATTTATTGCTTTATGTGTGTTTGGCGCAAGTGGGTGTATTTAATGGTTATAGGGCATGTTTTGTGCTTTTCTAAATACTTTTTGCGAGGGCTTGAAAATTCTCATTATAAATTTTCATTTAAACATGTCTTATTCATTGGATTAAAAAGTCTTACCACTAAAATTGACAGCTAGATAATGCAAATTTCCGATACGAGGACACTATGAGCATCACCCGCAGACAAATTTTACAGCTGGTGGGCGCCGGAATGGCTGCCACACAAGTTCCCTTCGCCACAGCATCAGGCCTCTTTTCTAAAGCGACCCTCAAGCCCCCTCGTTTAAAAACCGGTGACACGGTTGGCCTAATCAATCCTGCCGGTGCCACTTTCCACCATGATGATGTGGCCATCGCTGAAGAAACCCTGGCCGCCCTGGACCTTAAAATGAAAGCAGGTGAGCATCTCCTGGACCGCTACGGCTATCTGGCCGGCACCGATCAGGCCCGGGCAGATGACGTGAATAGCATGTATGCCGATCCAGCTGTTAACGCCATCATCACCCTGCGTGGCGGATGGGGTTGCAACCGCATATTGGATTTATTGGATTATAAATCAATAGCCAAACATCCCAAGATCCTCATGGGCTATAGCGATATTACCAGTCTTTTGCTGGCCCTGAATGCTAAAACTGGCCTGGTCACCTTCCACGGCCCTGTAGGCATCTCAACCTGGAATAAATACTCCACTGATTTTGTCAAACGCCTTTTGTTTGAAGCTCAAACCTTCAGCATGGAAAATCCCCAGGAGATCGGTGACAATCTGACCCAAACCGAGGACCGGATTCTGACCATTAATTCCGGGAAGGCTCGGGGGAAACTTCTGGGCGGAAATCTTTCGGTTTTCACCGCCATGGTGGGTTCAGATTACCTCCCTGATTTTAAAAATAATATTCTCTTTCTGGAAGAAGTGGGTGAAGATATCTATCGCGTGGACCGGATGCTGACCCAGCTCAAATTGGCTGGTATTCTGGATGATCTCTCTGGCTTTGTTTTTGGCAAATGTAGTAAGTGTGGAGCTGGCGAAGGATACGGTTCACTCACTCTGGAAGAAGTGCTTGATGATCATATTAAACCACTGGGGATCCCCGCCTGGTACGGTTCCATGATCGGGCACATCAGCAATAAATTTACCATACCCCTGGGGATCGAAGCTGAAATAGATGCCAGTAAGGGTCGGATTACTTTATTGGAGCCAGCTGTTATATAGTGTCACAACTTTCTAGCCTGCATTATTCATGAATTATTGCCACGAAAACACTAAGCCACGAAGATTATTAAAGTTATGAACAAGTTCATTTTAAACAGAATTACTTGCATCTGTGAGTGATAATTTTTGCTAAGCATATATTTTTTAAAACTTTGTGCCTTCGTGACTTAGTGGCTATGAATTATTCAGGCTAGGTGGGGATTCAATCCCCGCTTAGATTTTCGAATACCATCCTAAAAATAACATGAGGAATTTTTAAGCCAGACCACCAGTTGTGGGTGCGATCTCGATCCCGAAACTTTGCATGGCCGATTGCCACTTCTCCTGCTCATTGCCTTTAAAGACGAAATCCGGGGTCACTTCCTGAAACAACCAGTCACCATTCTCGATCTCACGCTCCAACTGACCCTTGCCCCAGCCCGCATACCCCAGCAGCATTTTAAAATACTGAGGGCCATCTCCAGCCTTGATGGCATCAATAATTGTGGAATTTGAGGTAAGTGAAAATTCAGCGTTCACCTGAATGGTCTCATCGGTTAAAAAGTCAGCACTGTGGAGTAAAAAGCCCCGTTCCAGATCAACAGGACCCCCAAAATGCACGGGTGAAATTACCTCACTGATAGCATCATCATTAACGATCAGGGTGGGGAATATTTCCTTAACTGATTCATCTTCAAACGACTTATTGATGATCAGTCCCATGGCCCCGTTTTCATCATGTTCACAGATAAAGACCAGGGATCGCCCAAAGTAGGGATCCGTCAGGTGGGGCATGGAAATGAGAATATGGCCCTTCATTGATGACATAACTAAAGGTAGGGTTTATTTTGGTATATTGCCAACATTGTAATTTAGTTAGGGAAAATTATTCCAGTGCGGGTGCATCGTATTGACCAGGCGGGGATTCAATCCCCGCCTGGCAGGTCAATGACGCTCAATTTTTGGGTACTAACCGCAATTCCTGCACTTCACCCAGCTGCTCACGATCCAGATGAACATCCACATATTCTCCAGCAAGCCAGAGATCAACAAGGTCGGTATAGTGGTCCTGCATGGGCATTCCCACCTGCCCGGAGGCGTTGGCCATACGACTGTTGGAAGCATCCGCCATATCGATGATCAAGCGCATGGAGGCCGTCATCTCAGCCATATATGGTTTGGTAAAAACGTGGGTGGCACGATTAACAGTTTCACCATCACCACCAAAAGGAAAGGGCCCATAGTTAAAGAATTTCTCGATGAGACCACCCTTGGCCTCGAAGGGATGATGGAAAACAATGTTATGGATCACGCCCCAGTCCCAGGTCGAATAGTCAGCTGTACCATATTGCTGTTCCAAACTGACCAATGCCTGATCAAATGCAGCCAGGAGGAGGTCATCTCTGGTCTCCACCCGGTCAGTTTCAATATTATCAAACCAATGATAGGAATTGTCTGCCAGCATGGAGACCCACCGATTCATGGAGATATACCAGGTATCCAGATATTTTTCTGTGAGTTCCAAGCCCATATCATCGACCCAGATGGAGCGTAAAAAGGTTTCCAGTGTTTCATGATAAATACTACCCTCAAAACCATTCTCATCTAACACATGATCCCAGTTTGCCAGGGCTTCCTGAATGTCTGCGTGAGCTTCAGGAATGATCGGAATCAGATATTTTAAAAACACAGGTGCCAGGTAGGATTGACGATCGAACTGAATGGCGGCCATATCGTCCGCCGTTAGTTTTTCTTTGGATTTGAGTAGCTCCCGAATGCGCCTGGTGCGGTACTCCGGTGCATAGACCCCGGGCATGGGATAGGGGTAATCCTCACCATAGGGCTCAGCATTAGCAGTAACGATTAGGCCACCGGCCGGGTTATAAATGTGGGGCATATCTTCAAACGGAATGTAGCCCTCCCAGTCATAATCACCAGTGCTGCCAGGTACTGGAAAAATGCCAGAACCCTGCTTTCTCAAGGGCACTTTTCCGGCTCCATAATAACCGATATTACCAGCTACATCGGCATAGACATAGTTTTGAGGCGCCGTGGAAAAATGCGCAACAGCCGCAGTGAACTCACCCCAATCTGAAGCATGGTTCAAGCGATAAAAGGCTTCCAGTTCTCCGTTGAAATGATGACCGGTCCAGGCCAAAGCCAGCACTTCTTCATCCTCCTTGATCACCGGACCGTGTATTGATCTGCGAATTTCTAATTCTTCAGTTCTAAACCCGCTCTCCTCACTATCGTCTTTAATGAAAATGGTTTCTGGAATAACCTCAAAATCAAGCCAGTTCTCCTTATAAAGATACTGGTAAGGATTATCGGGGTTGACCTCTTCAATGAACAGGTCCTGGACATCGGGACCCATATTGGTCAAACCCCAGGCAATTTGACGATTATGACCGATGAGAGCAGTTGGCAAACCCGGAAAGAATCCGCCAGCGACATCCAGTCCAGGGGCTTTAAGATGTGCAAAATACCAGGGGCCGGGTAGGCGTGAGCCGTGCAAGTGGGGATCACTGCACAAGATCGGTTTCCCTGAGGCAGAACGTTCACCCGAAACAACCCAGTTATTGGAACCACCATTGGTTCCCAGTAATTCTTTTAGTTTAACAGCCTGGGAGATGAGCTCCGCATCACCACTTGTTGGTGTCCCAAACTCATCCAGAAGCTTTAGGTGCTCAGCTGAATAGTAGGGAAATAATTCTGCAGCTTTTTCAAGCCCCAGCTTCTGGTTTAGCTGACGATAGATCAGTTCCATATCATAGTTATAGGACAACTGCCAGCTTTGCAGCTTGATGATGGCCAGCATATCCGCGATGGTCCATAATGTGGGTGTATGACCCAACAGCCTGAACTCGATGGGCAGATCAGGGTCTGCCTTGATAAAACTATTAATTCCCTCCATAAAATAAGTCAGCATGGCCTGCACCTGAGGTGGGTTGCTATCAAACAAGCCCTGAGCATCCCGGGGTCGCAGCATGATGCGGCGCAGGAACCTGTCAGACTTCAGCATTGATTCACCCAGGATCTCACTGAGACTACCGTTTCCGGCTGCGCGCAGGAATTCCATCTGGAACAGACGGTCCTGGGCCATGGCATACCCCAGAGCGAAATAGGCATCTGTTTCAGTCCTGGCAAAGATATGGGGAATGCCGGCTTGATCTCTCAAAATGGAGACCTCATTATCCAGACCCTTTAACTGGACGGTCCCTGCATGCTCTGGAATACCGATTTTTAAATAATGATTCAGATACGCCGCACCCAATAACAGAATTACAACGATCCCGATGATGATTTTTTTGATCATGACAGCCCCTTATAAATTTTTGTTTTTTTATTGGATATAGATTAGTTGAATACAGACTTGAAATGAAATGGTTTTTCAGTAATACAGTAGAGTCGTAGTATGCTACGCCTCTACCTTGCACAGCCTAACACCCCAGCTACTTTCTCCGCCAGTGACAAATAGGTCGTCAGCTTTCCCCCAAAAACATGCAACAGCTTTGTATCACCTCGTGTATGAAGATCCAGCTTGTACTCACGACTGACATCAGACATCTGACCTTTTTTCCGGACCAGGGGTCGTACGCCGATATAAATATCCCGCACATCCTCTCGCCGAAATTGATGATCGGTCTTTAAATAGGCATTCACCTGATTCAGCAGGTACTGGATATCTTCCTCCTGATCCTGGAGCTCATCCATGCTGCAGTTTTCTTCCCGTTCAGTCGTCCCAATTAAAGTGTGATCGTTTTCTGGCTCGGGAATAATAAAGAAGATACGCTTTTCCCGGGTTTGCATGAACATGAGTTCCGGCACGACCAGACCCTCAAAGATCAGATGGATTCCACTCACTTTTCGGATCTGGAATTTGGCAGGAAGATTATATTGTTTGTTTACCTCATCGATCCAGGGGCCGGTAGCATTGACCAAAACGGTGCTGCAAAACTTTCCGGCAGATGATTCGATCAGAAAACCATTATCATCCCAATTAACACTTTCAACTTTACAGTGTACCAGGACGGTTCCACCCAACTCCTGGAAATCGTCAGCGACCCGGCGGGTCAATTCACTATCGTGAGTCTTGCCATCCACATAAGAGAGTACCGAACTCAGATCTTTCTCAGAAAAGGCCGGAAAGCGGCGCTTGAATTCTGCCACATCTTCCTTCCGGGATTTTCCGGCTGATCTGGTTCCAGATAGCCGGTCATACATCCACAAGCCCAGTCGGATCATCCAGGCTGGACGGGGACTGCTTTTGTAGATGGGCAGGAAGAATCTTTTGTATTCAACCAGATCGGGGTATTTCTCCACCAATCGCTTTCGGTCGCGGAGAGATTCATGGACCAGATGAAGCTGGCCGGTTTCCAGATAGCGCAGTCCTCCATGGATCAGTCGAGATGATTTTGAAGAGGTCCCCTGCCCCACTCCAGCTTTGTCCAGCAATAGGACCTGTTTCCCTGCTCGAGCCAGATTCTCAGCTATACCACAGCCGTTAATACCAGCACCGAGTACGATGACATCAAAAGTCTGCATGGTGGAAAGATAACACTACGAATTGATTTTATTAATAGTCTTTCTGAACGAGTGAAACGCAGTGAAGAATCTCCTGGTTTCAGGCAGTGCGTCACAGTCAAACGGGGATCCTGCGTTCCACTCAGGAAGACTATTCTAAAATGCTTTCACCTAATTTACAGTCTTATTTAACAACCAAAATTGGAGTGTTGGACCGTTTCAAAGTCTGGATCGGTTTGGATCCAAAAAACAGTTTCTTCAAGGGGGTCGCCCGCGAGGCACCCATAATAATGATGTGATCATCCCTGGCGAAATCCACAAAAGTGGCAACTGGATCACCTGTAAGAAAAAATTGTTCAACAGGAATATCATGCTTCTCAAGGTATGCTTTGGCTTTTTCGGCTGCCCCGGAATAGCCAGAGCCAAAACGCTTGGTCTTGCTTACCGTCAGTGTGCGGACTTCCCATTGCTCAGTTTTAGCAATCTCAGCCCCAAATCTGACTGATCGCTTGGTCGCTTCAGAATCATCGACCAGAAGTAATAATTTATATTTTTTCTCGAGATCCATTCCCCGGGCAATAAAAACAGATGAGGGTAGGTACTGGATCAGATCATGCGCCATATTTCGCGTGCCCTGACTACCGCCAATGATCGTCAAGGCGTAGTCATCCAGCCGCAACTCTTCCCGCAGTTCCTGAATGAGCTCACCCTCTCTCAGGGTTAATTCGACCTGGCACCCAACTGTGGTGGGCAGGATCATCTTAAACCGGTTATGCTCCTGTTTGATATGTTCTGGATTGAATTCAGCCGACTTTAGTTCATCATTTTCCGGGCAGATCTGCTGCAATTCTTTAAAGGCCCACTCCAGGACTTCGATTCCCGGATGATATATATTCCATTTAGCCAGATTTTCTCGAGATAGATCCAGCGGACCCTCTTCCAATCCTTTATGCTTTGTACCTACATAGACAACATTAAGCTCGGCGTTAAAAGCCTGGGAGATAATGGCTCCCGCCTTCAATGTGGGACCGGAATACTTGCTGCTGCTGATGGCTAATAGAAATTTCATGCTTTATTCCTCGACAGTCCTTAAACCTTTGAAACGGCTTAATAAGTAAAAGGGTTTCATTAATCCACGACCTAAGTCGTGGATTACTAAGAGTTTATTCAACGGTTTTATTAATCAACATGGATATCCTCAAATTAGATAATTCAATGTACGACTGGCCACCAGAGTAATGCAACAAGCATTAATGATAACACAGACATGATGGCCATTTTCCAACCCGCCCGTAAAAAATCCGGCGCTTTCACCAGACCGCTGGAATAAATAATGGTACAGGCTGGCGCAGCAACTGCAGTGAAATAACCAAAGGCAGAGGCGATTACCGAGGCCAATCCTAATAAGATGGGATCACCCCCCAGATTCAGGACCACCGGACCAACTACTGCAACTGTGGCAGAACTACTCAAAAGATTGGACATGATACCACTCAGGGCTACCGACACAACTGCTCGCAAGGCATCAATATTGGGAATCACACTTTGCAGGAATCCGACGCTGAGTTCGGCTAGCCAGGCTGCTCCTCCAGTATTCTTCATCTGGACACCAATGGATATTGTTGCCCCGAAAAGCAGGACGACCCCCCAATTCACACCTGAGTTCAGATCTTTCCATGAGACCAAACCAAAGGCCATATAGAGGAATATCCCAATGAGTGCGATATTTCCCAGACCATAGTCCTCGCTCAGGGTCATCCAACTCAGCAGAATCAGTGCAAATAATGCCACGGTCAAAATCTCCCGCGCAGTGGTCTTCCCGGCATGAGCCACCTCCACCAACAATCGTCGCACAGCTGTATCCAACACCCGCGTTTCTGGCGGGAAAGTTTTCAAAATAATGAAAGCAGTGATGGGTATTTCAATGAGCACCATGGGATAGACCATCTTCATCCATTGCAGATAGCTCAAACTGCCTGACCCGAATTCGGCCCAATAGTTCATCATGATCACATTCCGCCCACCGCCGCTGGGTGTGCCAATGGATCCAACGGTCGCTCCATAAGCAATGGAAAATAAAAGTGCTGCCGTCAATCCCGAACTTGACTTACCAGACCTGGGTGTGAACCGGATCAGTGTCAAGGCTACTGGCAACATCATGGCGGTTACCATGTGAGGACCCACAAAACTGGAGAGGATGGCTGAGATAGCCGTAAAGCCGGCCACAATTCTCCAGGTTTGATTGCCTGTGATCCTGATAATGCCCAGGGCCATGCGTTTATCCAGACCCTGACTGACAATAGCCACCGCCAGCATGAGTGAGCCCATGATAAAGAACACAGCGTCATTCATGAAATAACTTCCCACTTCGTTAGGTGTGCTACCTCCAATGATCACCTGCCAGAAGATCAGTTGCAGGGCGATGGCCGGCAAAGGCACTGGCTCTTTCAGGATCAGGATCAAGGTCATTAGAATGATAATTAGAATATGATAGCCTTCTAAGCTTAAGCCTGTGGGACCCGGGACGAAATGATAGAGCACAGCACCCAGGGAAAAGGCGATCAGGAGCCAACGTTTCTGTTGAAGCCAAAAGATCATATCAGCTGAAATACGCATGCGGAAAGGCTAACCTGCATTATTCATGAATTATTGCCACGAAGACACTAAGCTACGAAGATTATTAAAGTTATGAGCAAGGTCATTTTAAACAGAATTATTTGCATCTGTGAGTGATAATTTTTGATAAGCCTATATTATTTAAAACTTTGGGTCTTCATGACTTAGTGGCTATGAATTATTCAGGCTAATAAGCCCGGTTGGTTTTTAATGTATCTGTCTGCAGGATGTGGCTGAGTACTTCAAGCTCAGTGACCACCTGCCAAAGCCTGTTTGAAGGATTGACCCAGGGTTTTGGTGGAGCAAATCTTAAAATTGGTGGCAGCATGGGAGTACTAGCGAATGATGAGGATCGGAACATCAGTTCGAGCAAGGGTCTTGATAGGCTTGCTGCCAAACAGGAGTTGTTTGATGGGGTTGAGGGTCGAGGCACCCATGATGATCATATGATCATCACCGGCAAATTCAGCAAAGGTATTCACCGGATCCCCCGTCAGGAAAAATTGTTCCACTTCGATATTCCGGGATTCAAAATAGGCTTTAGCCTGGTCAGCAGCCCCCTGATAACCCGGTCCAAAATGTCTAGTTTTAGAGACTGTCAGGGTCCGAACCGGCCAATCCAGTTTCTCAGCAATGAGCGCCCCCCAGGCCACAGATTTCCGGGTAGCCTGTGAATCATCTACCAGAAGCAATAACTTATACTGCTTCCGTGGTTTGAACTTTTGCAACACCAGGACCGATGATGGCAAATACTGAATGATGGAATGAGCCAGGTGACGCTTGTTCTTGCTGCCACCGATAATTGCCAGATCATAGCCTTCCAGCTGGATCTCCTTGCGCAATTGATCTACCAGTTCACCTTCGCGGAGGATAAGTTCGATCCGACCGCCTTTTTCTTCCGGTAAAAGCACCCGGACCCGACCATCTTCTTCATAAACATGGTCTGAGTTAAACTTAATTCCTCCCAGAGCTTTATTTTCAGGAGCGTAGGTTTGTAGTTCTTTAAGCGCCCATTTCAAGGTTTCCAGGCCTGGGTGAATGATGTTCCAGTTATCCAGGTTATGACGAGTGAGATTAACCGAACTCCCATGGAATTCATTGGCTTTTTCACCGACATACACCACGCCTAGATCAGCATCAAATACTGAGGCAATCAATGATCCCATCTTCAACGTTGGTCCGGAGTATTCACTGCTGCTTACTGCAGTGAGAAACTTCAGCGTGTCAGGAATTATTTTGGGTGAGTGCTTCATCGTAACACCGGCCACCAAAATAGCGCTAGACCCAGTAGACTCAAAATAGAGAGGATACCCATTTTCCAGCCGGCCCTGAGAAAATCTTTTGATCTTACCAGGCCGCTGGAGTAGATGATTGTACAGGCCGGAGCTGCAACTGCAGTAAAATAACCAAAAGCGGAGGCAATGGCCGTTGTAAATCCGATCAATATTTTATCCCCGCCCAGATCCAGTACGATCGGTCCCACCACAGCGACTGTGGCAGAGCTACTCAAAATATTTGACATGAAACCAGTCAATAAGACTGAAACACTACCCGTGAGTACTTCGGGAGAGTGGATCACCCGACTCAGATTATTGATGATCACCCCCGCCACCCATTCAGCGGCACCGGTTTGATTCATTTGGATACCAATTGAGATAGCCGCACCAAACAACAGGATCACACCCCAATTCGTTTTACGATTCAACTCATTCCACTCCACCAAACCAAATGCCAGATACAGGAACACCCCCACCAGGGCGATAATACCCAGCCCAAAATCCTCACTGAGAAAGACCCACCCTAAAAAGACTAACGCAAAAAGAATAATAGCCAGCCACTCTCGACCCTTGATCTTACCGGCCCGAGCCACTTCTACTACCAGTTTGCGCACAGCAGTATCCAGATTGGATTGCTCGGGTTTAAAGGTCCATAGGATGATCATTACGGTAAAAGGGATTTGAAAGAGAACCATGGGGTAGACATATTTCATCCATTCCAGATAAGAAACCGACCCAGCTCCAAATTCGGTCAAGTAATTCAGCATGATCACATTACGACCGCCACCGGATGGGGTTCCAATCGAGCCAATGGTGGCACCATAGGCGATGGAGAATAAAAGCGCCGCTGTTAAACCGGCCACTTTACGAGGATCCTTATGAGCATAGCGGACCAGGGTCAAGCCAACTGGCATCATCATGGCGGCCACCGTGTGCTCGCCAATAAAAGAAGCCAGGATGGCAGAAATGGCAGTAAACCCCGCCACGATCCGCCAGGTTTGATGACCTGTAAGCTTGATGATGCCCAGAGCCAACCGCTTATCCAGCCCCTGACTCACAATCGCCACTGCCAGCATGAGTGATCCCATAATAAAGAAGACTGCATCATTCATAAATGAAGAGGCCACGTTATTGGCCGTATCGATCCCCAGAACCACCTGCATGAAAAGCATGAATATGGCGATGGCCGGGAGGGGTAATGGTTCAGTAATAATAAGGATCAGGGCCATTGAAATAATGATCAGGGCATCATAAGCAGCCGGATTTAGATCAGCAGGCGGGGTGACCCCATGATGCATGACCATGCCATAGATCAGGGCGACCAGCAGCCATTTTTTCTGGCGGATCCAAAACAGAATGTCAACGTATATGTTCAAATTGGGCCTTTATTCAGTAATGAAATTTATTGCGGTCGAAATATGATCTGAAATTCAATGAATTAAAACAATTCATAATTGTTCTCTGCAATCCATAATTCGCCTGCATATTTCATGAGGACGCACAAAAACCACTAGGATTGTGCGTCCTCATGAAATACGCAGGTTAGGGATTAAACCTGGCTTTTCTGGGTGCCAAAAACTTCCTTTTGATGCTTTATTTGATCAGCAAATCACTTTACCTGGCAGATACTTATGGCAATTGATTTTTCTGTGCAAAAGATTAGTTTCGACGGTGTTTAAGATCATACTTTATACCACCCTTCTTTACCGTAAATCCACGATCAATCTTATAAATTTCAGGAGTTCTCATGGCCAGCAAACCTAAATCTCTGGATAGCTTCCAGACCCGGTCAAATCTAAATCTTAACGGAAAAGACTACGAATATTTTGCCCTTTCAAAACTGAATGCTGATACCAGGCTTAAACAATTACCCATTGCCCATAAGATCCTTTTGGAAAACATGCTGCGCTTTGAAGACAACGTTACGGTTACAAAAGAAGATGTCCAGGCCGTCTTAAATTGGGATGCCAAGGCAACGCCTACTCACGAGATCCAACTCAGACCCAGTCGCGTCCTGCTCCAGGATTTCACCGGCGTGCCTGCTGTTGTGGATCTAGCGGTGATGCGAGATACCATGACCGACCTGGGTGGCAAACCTGAAAAGATCAATCCCCTTCAACCCGCCGACCTGGTCATCGATCACTCGGTGCAGGTTGATAAATTTGGATCCCATTCAGCCTTTGCAGATAATGCAGTAATTGAAATGGAACGTAACCGGGAGCGTTATGGTTTTCTACGTTGGGGACAGGGTGCTTTTGAAAATTTCCGGGTCGTTCCACCTGATACCGGCATTATCCATCAGATCAATCTGGAATACCTGGCCCAGGTCGTCTTCAAAAATGAAACTGATGCAGGCACTCAAATTTATCCTGATTCACTGGTCGGAACAGACTCCCATACCACCATGATCAATGGTCTGGGTGTAATGGGTTGGGGTGTCGGTGGTATTGAAGCCGAAGCTGCCATGCTGGGCCAGCCGATCTCCATGCTGATCCCCCAGGTCGTGGGCTTCAAGCTAACCGGAAAGATGGCTGAAGGCACCACTGCCACTGATCTTGTTCTCACCGTTGTTGAAATGCTCCGGGCCCAGGGTGTGGTTGGAAAATTTGTCGAATTTTACGGAGCTGGAATTGCCCACCTCAGTCTGGAAGACCAGGCCACCATCGCCAATATGGCTCCTGAGTACGGTGCCACCATGGGCTACTTCCCAGTGAATGCAGCAACCCTGGATTATCTACGCTTTAGTGGTCGTGATGAGGAGCAGGTGGAGCTGGTTGAAGCTTATACCAAAGCCCAGGGCATGTACTATGAAGCCGGTGTTGAAGATGCGGTTTATTCTGCCACACTTGCACTGGATATTAGCACAGTGGTTCCCTGCATTTCCGGGCCCAAACGTCCCCAGGATCGGATTGAGTTAAGCAGATCAAAGGCTGCCTGGAAAAGAGATCTTGAGGTTCTTAAGGGCGGCAGTAAAGGGAGCGTCCCTGTAACAGGAGCAGAATTTGAGCTGAAGGATGGTGCCGTTGTGATTGCATCCATAACCTCCTGCACCAACACCTCCAATCCCAGCGTAATGGTGGGCGCCGGTCTGGTTGCAAAAAAGGCCGTTGAACTTGGTCTGGACATTAAACCCTGGGTTAAGCCCAGCCTGGGACCCGGTTCCAAGGTTGTTACAGAATATCTCAATGCAGCTGGTCTTACGCCCTATCTGGATCAACTAAAATTCAACCTAGTTGGTTACGGCTGTACCACCTGCATCGGGAATAGTGGTCCCCTGCCGGCCCCCATTGGCCAGGCTGTTGAAACCGGAGATCTGGTAGCGACTTCCGTTCTGTCCGGTAACCGTAATTTTGAAGGTCGTATCAGTCCCCATGTGAAAGCCAATTACCTGGCTTCACCGCCCCTGGTGGTGGCCTATGCTCTGGCAGGAACCATGGATTTTGACATGTACAATGATGCCTTGGGGCAGGATAAAAATGGCAAGGATGTCTTTCTGAAAGATATCTGGCCTAGTTCCACAGAAATCGCAGATGCTGTAGCAAAAGCCGTGAAACCGGAGCAATTCAAAGCCAAGTATGCCGATGTCTTTGCTGGTGATCAGGCCTGGCAAAATCTGGATACTCCTGATGGCAATACCTTTGCCTGGGAGCCCGATTCGACCTATATCCGCAAACCATCTTTCTTTGAAGGCATGAGTCGTGAGTTTGGTGAGCTCAGCGATATCAAGGACGCACGTCTGTTAGCCCTGCTGGGTGATTCCGTAACAACGGATCATATTTCACCCGCTGGCGCTTTTGCCGCTGATTCACCCGCCGGGAAATACCTCATCGCCCACGGAACTGAGGTAAAGGATTTCAACTCCTACGGCAGTCGTCGCGGTAATCACGAGGTCATGATGCGCGGGACCTTTGCTAATATCCGTCTGCGCAACCTCCTGGCTCCAGGAACTGAGGGTGGTTTCACTAAAAAACTGCCGGAAGGTGAGGTCACCACGATCTTTGATGGTGCCATGGCTTATAAAGCTGAAGGTACCCCCCTCATGGTCATCGCCGGTAAAGAGTACGGCACCGGCTCCAGTCGTGACTGGGCTGCCAAGGGAACTTATCTACTGGGTGTTATAGCAGTGATCGCTGAAAGTTTTGAGCGCATCCATCGCAGTAATCTCATCGGCATGGGTGTTCTGCCCCTGCAATTCATGGATGGCGCAGGACGTGAGAGCCTGGGTTTGACCGGTGAAGAGACCTTTTCGATCACCGGGATCGCTGATGGATTAGCACCTGGGAAGGTCCTGGCTGTCACTGGCCAAAAAACTGATGGCAGTACTTTTTCCTTTACGGCAACTACCCGCATTGACACACCCAATGAACTGGAATACTACCGCCATGGCGGCATCTTGCAGTATGTGATGAGGTCTTTGCTGGATTAGCCACGGGCTATTGGAGGGTGTGCACATTTCGGCCTGGCCCAATGTCCGGCAGTTCTGGAGGTTGAGACCGCCGAAGCCTGAGGCTGTTGCCAGGGTGTGAATATTTTCAGCTGTGATTGTCCGGTGTTAGCTATATCTTCTGGCCTAACCCAACAACAATCGGATAGAAAAATGAAGCACAAAATTAATTATTGTAGTTGTACCTGCGTGGTCTTTTCCCAAATTCGTGAATCAATATGATCGCACAAGCAAAAATAATTCTAAAAGATATCTTCGGTTACGATGAATTCCGCCCCTTACAACAGGAGGTCATCGAAAATGTCCTCCATAAAAAAGACACCCTGTGCATCATGCCCACTGGTGGTGGGAAATCACTCTGCTACCAAATTCCTGCTCTCCTATTTGAGGGATTGACCATTGTCGTCTCGCCCCTGATCTCATTGATGGAAGATCAGGTAAAGCAGTTGGATGCCCTGGGCATTGAAGCCATCATGTTGAACAGCTCATTGTCAGCTAATGAGTACCAATCCAATATTCAGCGTATCAGACAAAATAAGGTTCGTTTGCTCTACCTGGCTCCGGAAACCCTGCTTATGGAGCGAACCCTTGCGTTACTTGCTTCCCAGAAAGTAGCTTGTTTCACCATCGATGAAGCTCATTGCATCAGTGAATGGGGTCACGATTTTCGGCCTGAATATCGTCAGCTCATGGACCTTAGAAAACGATTCCCGGAAGCAGCTTGTCTGGCCCTGACTGCAACCGCTACCCAACGGGTCCAGGAGGATATTCGCAGATCCCTTAACTTTGAGGCATCTGCCAGTTTTGTGGCCAGTTTTAATCGGGAAAATCTCTTCCTGGCAATAAAGCAAAAGTCGCAGCCTGCTCAACAAACTCTGAGTTTTCTGGAAAAATTCCCCGATCAATCTGGCATTATTTACTGTCTATCTCGCAAACAAGTGGATGAAATGGCCGAATTTCTTGAAGACGAGGGTTATTCAGTCAAACCCTACCACGCCGGTTTGGCAACCGAGGTGCGCCAGCAGAACCAGGCCAGTTTTATTCGGGATGATACCCAGATTATGGTGGCAACCATCGCCTTTGGGATGGGTATCAATAAACCCAATGTGCGGTTCATTCTGCATTTCGACCTGCCTGGTAATATTGAAAGCTATTACCAACAGATCGGCCGAGCCGGTCGGGATGGGCTTAGAGCAGATTGTCTATTTCTTTTCGGCTATGGTGATATTCGCAAGATCAAATATTTTATTCAGCAAAAAAATGAAAGTGAACAGATCATTGCCTCGACCCAGTTAAATGCGCTGATTGGTTTTGCTGAAACAGAAGATTGCCGGCGTCTGCCCCTGCTCAAATATTTTGGAGAAGCCTACAGCGAACCAAACTGTGGTATGTGTGACAATTGTTTGAACGAAGATCAAACCGCAGTCGATGTAACGATTGCGGCCCAGCAATTTTTATCCTGTGTTAAACACTCCCGGGAAATTTTCGGTGCCGGGCACATCATTGATATCCTGCGTGGTTCAAAGTCTCAAAAGATCAAAAAATTCGCTCATCACGATCTATCCACTTACGGTATCGGGCTGGATTGGTCCAAACAACAGTGGTTTTATCTTTCGCGACATTTTGTTCAGAAGGGACTACTCGATCAGGACCTCCAGCACGGCAGTCTCAAACTCACTCCCAAAGCCTGGGAGGTCTTAAGAGGCAATCAAAGCATCTCTGCTAAGATTAACCAGCAGTCGGAAACGCGATCTCGACCCAAAATAGTACAAAAATATGATTCGAGCCTGTTTGAGATCTTGAGGCAGGTTCGTAAAATTATCGCAGACAAAAACCAGGTGCCGCCTTATGTAATTTTCCCGGACAAGACCTTGATCGAAATGGCCATTTATTTTCCCCAGTCAGAAGATAATTTAATGCCATTACACGGTGTCGGGGCAGTGAAATATGCAAAATATGGCGATCCCTTTATGCGCGCCATTGCTGATTATTGCCAGGTTAACCAACTGACTGAAACGCCTAAGGCTGGCAGGGGATCTGGATCAAGCTCTAAAAAAATCGGCAGATCCAGATACCAGGTTGTAGGTGAAAAATATAATGAGGGCTCAACTGTGTTACAGCTTGCTAAGGAATTCAAGGTCAAAAACCAGACCATTTTCGATCATCTGTACAAGTACAGTTGTGCCGGGAATACTCTTCGTCCCAGTAATGATTTTCTAGAAATATCTCAGTTGTCCCCGGAACAACAGCAGACAGTCAGTGCTGCTTTTCAGGAATTTGGAACAGGGGCCCTGCGTCCGGTTTACGAGGCCCTGCAGGAGGAAGTAGGGTATGAAGAGCTAAAGATTATTCGGTTGCATTGTCTGACTGAGGAACTCAAAAAGACAAGCTAAAAGTATTAACCCGCATATTTCATGCGGGCTAAGTATCTTAAATACAAGTATATATCAACAATATCCCCCTGTCCATAATTACCAACGCTTTGCGTCATTTCGACAGGTGGTTCCTGAGCCCAGCCGAAGGGTGGTTCCTGAGCCCAGTCGAAGGGCGGTTCCTGAGCCCAGTCGAAGGGCGGTTCCTGAGCCCAGTCGAAGGACTCAATGCAACGCTCTGCACTCTTTGCGGTTAGACTTTTTGCGAGGGCGTCAAACTTTAAATGCAATTTTGATGTTTATTTGGTGTCAATTCTCTCAGTTAGCGCTGAAAAAGCATGACTAAAAATTCGGGACCATTTCCTTGCGGAACTTGGCAAAGAAGCCCGTGATGGCGTCCATGACTTCTTCAGCAGTATCCACCAACCGGAATAACTCCAGATCATCCTTGTTGATATTACCCTCTTCCAGCACCTTTTCGGTAAGCCAGTCTACCAGACCGGACCAGTAATCGCGCCCCACCAGCAGGATAGGAAATTTGGGCGTCTTGCCTGTTTGGGAGAGTGTCAGGGATTCGAATAACTCATCCAGAGTTCCCAGGCCACCGGGAAAGGCCACAAAGGCTTGTGAATATTTTAGAAACATGAGCTTGCGGACAAAGAAATAGCGAAAAGTGATATTTTTGTCAGCATCTATATAGGCATTATTGGAGGCTTCGAAGGGCAGTTCAATGCCAACGCCAGCCGATGCTCCACCAGCTTTCATGGCTCCCATATTGGTGGCTTCCATAACGCCGGGTCCACCACCAGTGATCACTGTGAGACCCTCACGAGCTAGTAGTTCACCAAGATCATAGGCAATCTTATAGTATGTGTCGTCGGGTTTTGTCCGGGCTGATCCAAATACAGTTACCGATGGCCCGATCTCGGTCAAAGCATCAAAGCCTTCCACGAATTCTGCCATGATCCGGAAAACCTGCCATGAATTTTTTGATTTTATCTCACTCCAGGTCTTCTTTTCAAATTTACGGATAACACGCTTATCTACATTCATTCAATTGCTCCTTCCAGGGCAGATTCCAGGGCCTTCATCAACATCTTACTGGTTGTGGTAGCACCGGTGATACCTTCCACATCAGGGGTTTATTTTGCCATGACCCGGGGTAAGATACCAGTGGCGAAACGAGCGTAGGGGCTGTCTCGATTTTATCTGACCTCAATATTTTCGATGTGGTGCTTGTTCACCTTAGCCTTAACTACATAACCAAATTCGGCATAGCCAGCACTTCCCCGATAAACCCCATCCGGTATCCGGGTAAGATCTGGACTGCTGATCTCCAGATTCCGATCGGATTCCAGATCATAATCACCCCGGATCCCGAAGGCAATACTCACAACAACTACCGAACCGGTGAGGATCAGAATTGTTCCCCGACCTAAAGCATAAGCCTGTGTGCGTTGACCCCAGGGCTTGAAGATGGTGATGGTGATTAGGGTTATAAATATGACCATGACCACCAAAATGGCCGGACCAATATTACCAGCATAATCATGGTACAAAAACTGGTCTGACCGGGGTGCCAGACCGGCATCTGAAAGAGCTGTCATTCCATTAATTGCGGGACCAGGCCAGATCCAAACCAAAGCGAATACTGACAGGGTTCTGACCCATTTTGCCATGATCCACCAATGTTTGGACAAGGCCCAATGAGTAAAGACCGAGTAGATCAATCCAGTACAGATCACCCCATAAAATGAAAATGTGACCACTCCATTGAAGAGGATATACATGGAATAATTAATTACAAAAAGTTCTCTCTGAGCAAAACCAGGGAGTCTAATGATCATAAAAATGGATAACAAACCACCCACAAGTGAGGCGATAAATACGATGTGGGTAATTTTCAGCCAACGACGGGCTTTTTTTTCTAACATAACTCTCCTATGGTCAAACAGCATTAAGGATAAGTATTTTTTTGGTGCCAGACAGGTTGTTTTTTACTTTTCCTTCATTTTGCAGCATTCGGGGTTGGATCTTTATTGAATCTTCTTATTCGAAACATATTTACGCTGCTTATGGGGATGTTGCTGACAGACCCCCGGAAAAGCGGTAATAGATCTCTGTTTTTGGCGGTATATTATTTGTTGGTTTGGGAAATTCAACCAAACACCAAAATTGGACGAATCTATTAATGAGGAAGTTTTATATCAGTGCAGATCCAGATCTTTATAACCGGTGGAACTTTTGACAAGGAGTATAATGAACTCGATGGGGATCTGTATTTTAGGGATACTCATTTGAATCAGATGTTTGAGCAGGGTCGTTCACAATTGAATATATTGATTCGTAGTCTGATGATGATCGATAGTCTGTAAATGACTGAAAATGTGAAGAGTATACCGCGCATTCTGAACTGAAACTGGCAATACATCTGTGCCCATCCGTGTTTCATCAGCGGCTAATCAATAATTTATTGGAGACAGATGTGCTAAGGACCCCTTGATGATTGAAATCTGTTTGAATTATTTGTATTAAAGACATATTGCCGGTATGAAGATCACGGTAAAAGAACTTACGACCATTGGTCCTACCATCCATTCAAGTTTTATCAGTTTACCCTTCAGGCGAGACGAGACGAGTAGTCCCAAACTGCCCAAACCGGTTCTGGCGTATCAAACGGTATCCTGTATCAAGGTCGTTGGCAATATTCATCATTTTTTAGCCGCCCAGGAAAATGGCCAGGCAACTGTACCGGTCTATCTGATCCAGGAATCAGAATCTACGCTTGAGCTGCTGGAGCTGATCATCGAATATTATACGCCCATGAATCTCCTGGACAAGGCGCTCCTCACCAGGGCCGCTCTGGAGCTTGGTGTACCACGATCGCTCCTGGCCGAAAAGCTCTTACCGATCATGGAGCTGGCAGCACGTGAAAAACTCATCGACCAGGTGCTATTTCTTCTGAAATTACCCCCGGAACTCCAGAAATTTGCTTTGGATAAAGATCTGAGCCTGAAGCGGGTCTTAATCTTTCAAAGGGCTGAGCAGCATTTGGATTGGGTTACCAGTTTTATCTCCAACCTGAAGATTGGCATCAATATGACGGCTGAGATCATCCAGAATATCTGGGAAATGGCTGGACGTGACAATCTGGAATTTGAAGCAAAAGCTCGGGAAATTGGATTATGGGAGATGGCCTATACTGATTTTGAAGACAATCGCCTGGCGGTAATGGCGATTCGGGAGAAGATCAATACTGCCCGATATCCAGCGCTCTCCAAGGCTGGTGTCGATCTCTCCAAGACCATCAAAAAGGCCGAACTACCTGAGTCAGTCAAGATCAAGTGGGATCCCTATTTTGAGCGCCAGGGGATCGATATTGCCTTTCATGCGAAAGATGAAGCCGAACTGGAGTCAACGCTCAAAAAATTATCCACTTCAGCATTCAAAACTATTTTTGACCAGATCTAAGACCCTATGAAGGAACCGAAGATTACCAGGATCATTGTTGATCAAAAAGTCGCTGGCCAGGATTTGGTTCAGCGCTATATAGCTAACAACCCTCAGGCCCGGGTGGTCCATGAGGAGATCACTGAAGCAAAAAAAGAAGCCATGTTTCGCAAGGAAGCGACGCCTGCCAAGCGAGAGATCCTGCTTACTGAGAAACAGGGACATACGGTCAAGCAGTGCCCTGGAACCGATCGGACCTACCGCTGCTGCAACTATCATGTGATCAATCAAACCAGCAATTGTCCCATTGACTGTACTTATTGTATTCTTCAGTTCTACCTCAATAATCCGGTGACAACAGTCTATGCTAACACCGCCAAATTGTTGACAGAGGTAGGGGATAAGATCGCCACTCAACCCCGGCGTTTTTTTCGGATCGGCACGGGTGAATTAAGTGACAGTCTGGCCTTCGATTCATCTTCGGAATTCTCCCGGGATATTATTAATTACTTCGCTGGATTGAACAATGTGCTGCTGGAATTAAAGACCAAGTCAAACCGTATTGAAAATTTACTGGATCTGGATCACAAGGGTCATACTGTCATTTCCTGGTCTGTTAATCCACAGGTCATCATCGATGCTGAAGAGCATAAAGCTGCTAGTCTGGCTGAACGGCTTGAGGCAATGCGGCAGGTCCAGGCTGCCGGCTATAAAATTGGCTTTCATTTTGATCCCTTGCTTTTTCATGCTGACTGGCGGACAAGTTACCCGGATCTAATCCGGCAACTATTTGAGGTGGTGGATCCTGTCAACGTGGCCTGGATCTCAATTGGATCGCTGCGTTTTCCACCTGAGATGAAGGAAAAGGTCCTGGAAAAGTTTCCCCGGTCCAAGATCATGTTTGCCGAGTTGATCCGCGGTATGGATGGTAAGCTGCGCTATCCCAAACCATTGCGCCTGGATATGTATCGGACGGTATACAAGGCACTGCGTTCTTACGGCAACCAGAATCTTTTTATTTATTTCTGCATGGAATCAGCTGAGATCTGGGAACGGGTCATGGCTTGGAGTCCGGAAAGCAACGAGCACCTGGATTTTCTCTTCGCTACCAGTCTCTATTCGCAATTTCCCGGACTGCTGGCTGAAAGACCTGAACGACTTGTCTATGATACTGGGATTCCCCTGCACCACGAGAAAGCGGACCTGCCTGGTTTCAGACAAGGCTAAAATGATCTGGAGTTAACTTTGATGAGCTCGCAAAAAGTATCTAGAAAATCACATAATATGCCCTATAACCATTAAATACAACTGCTTACGACAAATACACGTAAAGCAATATATAACAACACTTTGCGAGAGGGACTTTCTGCAGGGGCGTCAACTTTGGAAGGCTGATCCTTGGCAGGGCAACCAAAAGTAAGCAAGCCGGGGTCCTTGTGGTATCTGTCCACAGTGTTCCGGGTAGGCTTAGCTGTGACTATCCGAACAATTACCTCCCCTCTGTTGGGATAAAAAAAGACCGGGGCTAAGCCCGGTCTTTTGGAGATATATAGTTTTGGTCGATTTTAACCGTTTTTAAGACGAAAGACCACTGGAACTGAGATTCTCACCGTGACTGGTTTGTCACGTTGATAAGCTGGTTTCCATTTAATGAGCTTGATGGCATCCATTGCGGCTTCATTCAAACCGGTTTTGGGAATACCCTTAAGCACGATGGTCTCTTTGACCCGACCATCTTTACCAATAGTTGCCTGGACGATCACCGTACCTTCAATACCAGCTTCCCGGGCGATCTCCGGGTAGATAACTGCTTTCTGAATGGCTGCATAGCCACCAAGCGGTTCTGGTGGTTCGTCATAAGCGATGAAGATCACATTACTCTCTGGCGGTGGTGGTGGTTCATCGAGGATCTTAAAATCTTCCAGATCAGTTTCTTCGATGGTGAAGTCCTCATCGATCTCTTCATCCTCAGACTCAATGGGAATTGAGGGCCGCGCAGGTGGCGGCGGTTTATCGAACTGCTGCGTTTCTGGCGGAATCTCAATGTTCTCAATTGGAGCCACATAGGCTTCCTGCACGATCTCTTCCACAGTAAATTTTGGAATGGCATACAAAATAACCGTGAAGATACCCAGCACGAGAATGGCACCAATTTCAAGATATTTGCGGTGATGCAGAATTATGGAGGCACTAGGATATTGTTGTTCGCGCATAATCCTATTCCCTCGGTTTGGCTGAATAATTGAGCTTCAAGGCCGATGCTTCACGCAGTTCCTGGTGAATATCTGTGATAATTGCCATCTCAGTCTGTCGATCAGCTTTCAACGAGACCGTCAATTGGGGATCAGCCACCACTTTATCATACATGATGGTCCGAATTTTTCCCATGGTGACGATCTGATCATCAATGGATATTGACCCCTCGGCCGTCGCCCATATATGTGAGACATGCTTATTCCCCTCCAACTTGGCGATCTTTTTAGCTTCTGGAAGGATCAGCTTTAATCCCTGAAACTCGCGTAGAACCGTCACTACCATAAAGAAGATCAGGAGCATAAAGATGATATCAGGAAGCGAGGATGTTGGGATCCCGGCATCAATTTTTATTTTTCTTTTTAGACGCATTCTCTAACTCTCCGGATCTGCGATGGAGATTCGCCTGGCATCGGCCTGTTTAAGCTGGTCAATCACATCCACGTAGACTTTGTACATAGTTCGGGAATCTGTTTTGACGGAAAAGATCATCTTGTCATTGGTCGCCAGAAGCTGTCTGGCGATCTGTTTCAGTTCACGAACATCTACAATGCGAATATCACCACCACTACCAATGGCAACTTTTCCCGAAGCACTCACCAGAATATTGGTGATGTTCTTCTTGTGCACTTCAACTGATTCTCCCTTATCTGGAAGAACCATACCCAAACCTTTATCCATATCAATGGTCGTGGTAACCAGGAAGAAGAGCAAAAGCATGAACACAATATCCGGGAGGGATGCTGTGGGAATTTCCCCACCACTGCGCTTTTTCTTATTCTTTAGCATAGTATCAGCTAACCCCGGTTATGGTGTTATTATTTATTCTCCAATGATTCAATGGTATCGACCAGGTCAATGGAAGATTCTTCCATTTTGACGATCAATTTGTCGATCATAAAGGTAAAAAGATTTTGGAAGAACTGAATGATCATAGCCACAACCAGACCAAACAGGGTCGTTAGCAGAGCCTGGGAGATACCAACAGCAACCAGCGCTGGCTGGATGTCATTTGCAGCAGCGATCGATTCAAATGCCGATACCATACCAGAAACCGTACCGGTAAACCCGAGCATTGGTGCCAGTGAAACCGCCGTTGACAGCCAGATCATGTTGTTCTCAAGAAAAGACATCTCGATGGAACCAGCACTCTCAATTGCTTTTTCAACAGCAGCGGTGCCGCGATCAGCGCGAGAAAGACCAGCCAAATAGATCTGAGCGACTGAACCAGGGGTACTGCGACACAGTTCCAGGGCTGCTTCCACACCCTGCTCATTCAAAACAACATTTACATTTTTCAAAAAAGATTTTGTCTGAATAGTTGTCCTCATCAAACTGAAAAACCGTTCGACAACAAAGACCAGTCCACCCATAAATACAAAAAGGATGGGCCACATAAAATCACCGCCCTTAAAAAACCACGCAACCATATCGGTTATACCTCCTGTTAATCCTGTCTAGATTTCAACTTGATTTGACCAAGCGCACAATCATAGTTTGATACGTCTCTAAAGTCAATCAATTTCCAGCTCTAACCGTGAGTTTCTACTACAGGTCCAAGCTTTATTTATAAATAATCTGCAGCCGCAGCGATTTCACGAGCCTTATCAAAGTATTGACGGGCTTCCTGGATCTGGTTATCCATTCCCGTTCTGATCTGATATTGCTCATTTCTACCCCACAGTTTTCCTGCAAGTTCACTCTTAATATAATAGCGGATGGTTTCTTCATCACTGCGTATCTGGTCCTCATCCAGCTCCAGATCCTCGATGGCGAAGATCTTTGCATACACCTCTTCCAGGAGCGAATCTTCAACCTTGAAGTCATTCAAAAATCCCGGCCAATCTTCGGCCAATTCCGGATGGATCGCTGCATAATCTGAAGCAACTTTAAAAAAGAATCTAATATCGTTGCGCCTCACCTTGGCCAGATCCCGTGAGATGGTAGTTGGATTCTGGAGTTTAATATCCGGAGTAATACCACCGCCACCATAAACCGTGCGCCCCATTTTGGTCTTGAACTGAGGCTTATCATCCAATTTGGTTGTATCGCTGTCCCGTTCACTCAGCTCGAGATAATAATCCCGGGCATCCCCGTTTTCATAATGCCGCTGGATCAATCTGCCGCTGGGTGTGTAGTAACGTGCTACGGTTACCCGTACTGCAGAGCCATCGCGCAGGGGATACTGACGCTGGACCAGCCCTTTGCCAAAGCTGGTTTCACCAACCACAATTCCCCGATCAAGGTCTTGCAATGCGCCGGCCAGGATCTCACTGGCTGAAGCTGATCCCCGATTGATTAAGACAATAATAGGTTGCTTATAATAGATGGCTTTGTGTTTTGAATACATTTCCTCATTGGCATTCTTAAGGCGGCCCTTGGTGGAGAGAATCTTCTCTCCGCCTGGTAAAATATAATCAACAATCTTGATCACTTCATCCATATACCCACCGCTATTGTTGCGAAGATCGATCATTAGGCGGGTCATTCCCTGGGCCTGCAGTTCGGTGATGGCCGTTATCACCTCTTCTGAAGTTGTGGATGAGAAGCGATTTAGCAGGATATAGCCGGTACCATCCTCCATTACGAATTTTGCCAAAACACTATAGATGGGAATTTTATCACGAACAATCGTTACCGGGATCAACTCACTTTCACCCAGCCTGGCGATCTCCAACTGAACTTTTGACCCTTTGGGTCCCCGCAATTTATCAAACACCCCATCCCGGGTGATTTTATAAGCTGATTCATCGTTGATCTTGACAACCTGGTCACCCGGGTGCAACAGACCATCTGAAGGGGATCCCACAATGGGAGTGATCACTGTGATGTAATCATCAATAATATCAAATTCGATTCCGATACCTTCAAAATTACCTCGAAAAGATTCGTTGATCTGATCCATACGGTCTGCACCGATGTAGACAGAATGGGGGTCCAGGGCTTCCATTAAGCCGTTCTGCGCACCGACCATGGTTTTGTCCCAATCAACATCCTCAACATAATTGGTGTTGATTATTTTGACCATATCCTGAAAATCTCGCCATTTATTGTAAAAATCGCTGCCCTGGGCAAAGAGGACCTGCCCGGAGGGACTCAAGGCGAAGAGTCCCAGCAGAATGAGAGAGATAAGTGTTATTTGTTTTATAATTTTCATACTATTAGTTGATCCCGGTTTTCTTCCATGCTTCCAATTTATTTATGGTGCATAAAATAGTGGACACATTGATTTGATGAAAGCACCCATTTGGGCGTTACAAGATAATTATAACCTTACTATAACGCTGGCAAATGGTCGATTCTAGATAAAGGGTCTGGGCAAAAAACATCCGAATATATCGGTCAAAGGATCACATAAAGCTGGAACCGGAAGAACAGTGCCCGCAGCTGAACCTCAGGCGAATCAGTGATAACTTTATTGTGGTATAGCTTCCAGCTTCCAGCGGCAGCCACCTGTTCATTCCAGCCGGCGATGGCTTTTGCACCCATGGAACGCGAAATATCAAAGCGTAATCCCAGATAAGGTTGAATAACCGGTGTCCAGGAGGATAATTCAAAAGCCTGACGCGTATTTGTTCCAGAGATGATATCATTCCAACTCTCATTTTCTGGTGAAGAGCTGGCGGTGATGGAGACCTGGCCGATCCCGAACAACGAGCCTCCGAGTAATTTTAGACGCGATCTGACATGGGTGTTGAATTCAGCGGTCACCCCAACCTGACTCAAGGTAAAATTGATCATATAGTTAACCAGAGCTGCATCTTGAGCAAAAGCCAGATACTCACCCTGCCCGGCATACATGCCAATGGTCCAATGCGGTGTAACCTCACCGAAACCTTCAAAACCGGTGACAACCATGCTGTTATTATTAATAATGGATGGATTTTTCGGAAACGAGGCTTCCACGATCTCAAAATCTGAAGAAAAATTACCCAGAAATTCAAAAGCATCTTCATCCAGCTCAAGCGAGATCAAATAAGAGAAAGCGGGACCAACGGCCCCCCTCAGGACAGGTTGTCCCTCAGCGAATTGAGCCTTTAGTGAGCCCATTATTAGCAGTGAGTAAATGATAATATGTAGCCATCTTTTCATTTTCTTATTACCTCTCTGTATCTGCCTGCGGAATGCGAGCGACCGCTCAAGCACCCTGATCACAGAATTGTGCCTGATAACTTGTACTTCTTTTCAACTTAAAACAAACAGTTGGCATAATATACTTGCTCCCATTTTTTTACACAAGTCTTTTAAGAATTTACTTTAAGTGTCAGCTTAAATTTATATTGCATACAGTGGCTTAGCCCGATAAATTGGCTAAAAGTTTGGAGTAGGATTCAAAAGTTTTAACCATAAAGAAATGGGTTTCCATGATGAGTAAACATTATTTTAGTCGTGTCATAGTACGTCATATCTTGCTGGTCCCACTCTTGATCATACTATCAACCACCAGCATCTGGGGTGCTGATGGACTGCGCGACATTCAGCATTTGATGGATCTTGGGGACCTGGACCATAACGGGAACAATGATTTTGGAGCGATTCGAAAGGTCGGCGACGGCTCAGAATTAATCGCTTTTGAGGTTACCCCTGATGGTGAGTTTAACATCACCTGGCGTTTTGCCCTACCCGAGAACCTGGTAGGTGAATGGGTTGATTTCACTTTGACTGACCTGAATTTGAATGGCCGACCGGAAATAGTCGCCATTACCAAGCTCATCTCAGCAGCCTCTGGGAACAGCGCTCCCTGGATGTACGGTTTCGAATGGAATGGTCAGGAATTTGAGTTTATCCCCAGTTTTCAATGGGGCTGGGCACCGGATAACGGGCTATTTGCTCGTCCGGTTCAGATCGAAGCCGGAGATATCGATGACGATGGTCTTACAGAACTCATCGTTTTACTCAGTGCACCACAGACAAATTTACTGGTCATTGAATTTAAAGGTGACTTGAGTTCGGCTGCCATCCAGGTGGAATTTGCTGGCCTTCCCGCAGCCATGACCCGGATCCCGGCCTCCATCCTCATGACCCTGGTCGATGTGAACAATGACCAGAATGACGATATCCTGCTATTTCAGAAGCAGGGTAAGCAACTCATGGCAGCCAGCATAATCGCAACCGGAGAAGACAAATATACGAACCGTCAGGCATCTCCCTTGAAGTTGGAATCCGGCAATACAGAGATCATTCGCCCCTCAGCAATCGCTTCAACCGATCTAAATCTGTCCGGATCAGACCAGGTCTATCTGGGAAGCTCAAAGGGCCACATCTATCAATACAATTCAAGTCGGGGCGGGTTCGTCTGGCAGTCATTTGGTGAACCGGTTCATCAACTTGGTTTTTCTGATCTAAATGGGAACGGCCTCCAGGAGTGTCTGATCCGGACTGGTGATCAGGTTTATTATCTTGAGCAGGAATCAAGTGAGAGTGGCTTTGACCAGTTTAATTCCCTGGTTGATGAAGATATCTTTGGTAGTGCTGTTTTAGCCTTTCAGGATGGCCTTTTATTAGCGCGACATGGTCGTTACCAATTCCGGGCAATTGATTCAAACCGGGATGAAGCCCTTGAGGTCGTCCAGGAAGTACTGGAGACTGAGGGCGACCTGGAGCTGGAAACAGACCTGGGAACTATCCCACCTGCAGTAACACCCCTGTTAGAGAAATTGACCGCCGAACCGGTTGAACAACTGGCTATCATGCCTGAGATCAAAAGAAAACCCAAGACTCCAGATGTGATACTCCATGCTGGAGATAGCTTCGTGCATAATATCCCCCGCCAGGATGAGATCGATCCCGGTCAGGCCTATGTCAAATTTAAAACTTATCCCGAAGGAATGCGTCTGGGGAAAGATTTCATGCTCAGGTGGAACCCGGCTGAAGACCAGTTGGGTTATCACCAAATCTCCTATTCCTTTGGTCAACAACTCGATACTCTTTTCACGCTGTATGTAAATCACATCCCTGAAATCCTCTCATCACCCCCTCCTCTGTCACAGACTGGCCAACAGTATTTATATCAGGTTCAGTTGGAAGACCTGAATGAAGAGCAGTATTTTGAATATGAACTTTTATCTGCCCCTGCTGGTATGCAGGTGGACGAGGAAGGTCTGATACGCTGGCTACCCAGTGATACTCAACTGGATTCACAATATGTAACCTTGAGTGTGAGCGATGGGTTTGAGCGAACGCTTCAGAAATTCACGCTTTATGTTAATATTCCGCCACTCATCCTTGAGAAACCGGGACCAGTTGCATTCATCAATGAGCCGTATATTGGCCAGGTAAACATTCAGGATAAGAACGTTCCCAACACAGCCCGCCTGATTCCACTACGCATCCCTCAAAACCTGGTAATGGAATCTTCCGGTCGCATCACCTGGACGCCTGAGACCCAACAAACCGGTTTCCATGATATCCTATTTGAATTAACCGATGATATGTCCACTGTGCTGGATTCATTCACCATTTTTGCCAACACACCCCCGGTGATCACTTCTAAATACGATGAACACGTACCCGTAGGCAAGCCATGGCATTACAATGTTGAGGTCAACGACCCCAATAATAATCAGGATATCAGCTTTCTACTATCTGAGAGTAGCATTCCCAATTTAACCATCAGCCGTCGGGGTCGGATCACCTGGACCCCAACCGAGGCCGAGCTGGGAAGACAAACTTTTACTATTTCTGTCTCTGATGGTCTCAGAGATGATCTTCAGAAAGTGACTGTTTATGTTAACAGTCCACCTGTACTTGGAATAGTAACTGACACCCTTGCCACAGTCGCACGCCCCTTCTCAACCAACCTGCCGGTAACCGACCTGAACAAGGAGCAGAAACTCAGTTACGCTTTTCTAACTGCTCCCAAAGGGATGAAGATCGGCAAGAGCGGGCAGATCCTTTGGACTCCGGGCAAGGCCCAGAAGGGCTGGAACGAGGTCTTTGTCAAAGTCTCTGATAAATATAGTTCTGATACCTACAAATTTGCTGTATACGCCAATGCACCACCAGTTATCGTCTCCAGAGCAGATACCATGGCCATTGCCGATGAGGAGTATGTTTATGAGATCAAAGCCCTAGATCTGAATTCAGACCAGGATCTGGTGTATAAGGTGTATGATGCTCCGGCTGGTGTCGTCCTGACCGGTGGCAACATTTTGCGCTGGACCCCCAAAATAGATCAAATCAATCAGGCTCAATTCAAGGTGAGTGTTACTGATGGGTTTATCTCAAATGTGCAGAAGGTCGAACTGTTTGTGAATGCCCGGCCTGAGGTAACATCCACCCCCTCCGCCGTGGTGCTTACTGATCGTGAATACCGCTATCTACTATCTTCACGCGATCTAAATGAGGATAGCATAGTTTATTCAAAGATCGTACTCCCCAATGGGGCTAAGATGAATGCAGAAGAGGGGTTGATCACCTGGACACCGGATGCCTCCAACGAAGGTTCAAATAAATTTATTATCGAACTGACCGATTCCCGTGGTTCCTCAAGTATTCATGAATTCGAGGTCAATGTGTTTCAGGATCCCAAAAGCCCCATCCGTCAGATGGGTGCTTTCCTGATCACTCTGGCAGGAATTGGAGCCATGTTCATTATGAAATTCCTGTATTGATCCTACTTCCAAACAGCACATAAAAACCCACTGCTCAGGTGGGTTTTTTATTTTTTAACCCGGTTGGTGGGTTATTGTAGAATAAGGTCTATCAGCTGGATAAGATCTTGAACCGTGATCTGTGTATCATAATTCAGGTCGGCAGCTGCTACCAGTTCAGGCGTGGCTTCGATCCGCCCCAGGATCAGGTTGACCAGCACGATAACATCCTGGATATTGACCTGCCCATCCAGGTTCAGATCCCCATCAGCAGAAGGGGACCATGTCGCTGCGCGTAGAACCGCCTGGTGCAGGTTTAATCGCCCCTGAGATACTGTGATGCCTTCCAGGGCATCCAGGGTATCAACCGAACTTAAGATCATGGACTTGAAGATCTGAGCAGCTAATCCAGGTTGTTCCTCATAGTACCGGGCCAGGTCGGCATTCGCTGCCGCATGCATCAGGGCTACTGCACCAGTGACATGCGGGGTCGCCATGGAAGTTCCGGATTTAATGGTGGTTCCCTGATAATATCCAGTGGATAAAATGATGGAGCCTGGTGCTCCCAGATCGATGGTTTCTGCACCATAACCACCCGAGGGCTTTAGATCATTCTTATTGGTCATGGTCACTGTGATCAGATAAGGGCTACTGCAACTGGTGGGTAGATCACCATCCACATCAACGTTGATATTGGAATTTGAAGTCGCTGCTATGGAGAGGATCCCGGCTTCCCCCATGGTGTTATACATATCATTCCACACTGGATAATCATTGGTCTCACAATCAGCATAGTTAAGCCCAAAACTGGAATTGGCTGAAACGACAAAGGCTCCGCTCACTCCTGCAGATTCGATCCAGGCCAGCTTTTGCTCCAGCACATAACTGTATGCTTCCATGGCCGTGGAGGTTGTGGTACTGGCTCCGGCAACGATCATCAATTTTACATTCCAGTTCACACCGGCTACCTGATTGGCATTGTTGGAGTGGGCGCCAACTATCCCTGAAACATGCGTGCCGTGATTCGCGTCTGTTGTATTAGTTGGAATATTGCCATTGTGTCCATAAGCATTCCAGCCCAGCGAATCATCAATCCAGCCATTTTCATCATCATCGATACCGTTGTTAGCTATGTCACCAGGATTGGACCAGAAATTAGCCAGCAAGTCGGGGTGGATCATATCACATCCACCATCCACGATCCCGGCAACGATCTCCTGGCCAAGGATGGTTTGACCACCAGTTGTGATCTCCCAGGCCTCTGCAGCATCAATATCTGCATCGACTGTACCACCGGTTTGACCGGTATTCTCAAAATTCCACTGTTGCTCATACATGGGGTCATCCGGTTCTATTCTTAAACTCAGATAATGATCATTTTGAGCATAGATGACCTCGGGGAAAGCTTCCAGCAATCGACGAGCCTGGTGCAATTGCGATTTACTGAGATCGACATGAACCAGCCAGAGGTTCAGAGGTCGACTGATCTGCCTGTTCATATCCAGAGGACTATCGAACAGAACAACCTCAATATCACCTGCTGTGAGTCCACGGTCAAAGCGAACAATAAGTTCATTCTCAACAAATAAGGGCGCACCCCCAAAGCTAAAGCTGGTTAGGAATATTGAGGATAATATGATTTTATACAGATTAGACATTATGGTCCTTTGACCCTAAAATTAACCCCTCGCGAGCCACTGCGGGGTGATCGATCACACACCTAAATCTCAAAGGCAAGCTAAACATAACCTCTAAGTTGTGAAAAGCATTAGGGTTTTTGGGATGGTATTTACCCTCTATTAGAGATCCTTAAACCTCTGGTCCCAGGAAGACCGACCTAAAGTGGTTTTTAAGTTTTTTCCCAGGTTATTACATAATGTGATCTGGGCTTAGAGGCGATAACTCAGCGAGATTTGACTCACCCAGCCGGCAGCCCCAAAGCTTTGAGTTGCAGACTCTATCAACATGCCTTGCCAGTCAATGGCAAATCCCGCTGAAGCACCTGCGATAAAATCTTGTTCTGTCACTCCGGTCTGCAGGCCAAACCGGTTGGAGTTGATTCCCAGACGGACATTAAAATTGGGATGAAGCAGGATCTCAGCACCGATGGCAAACCGTATGAGATCGTTAAAGCCATAGATACCTTCCAGGTTCAATCGTAGCGGGAGATGTGAAAGGATCTTTGAAGTACCGATGTGCAGCTGCGTGGGGAAAGTTTCTTCACCCTCTCCCAGAGCCATGGATGCCAGATATACTCCTATGGTTAGTGAGTCAACTTCATTATGGTAGATACCCCCGAGATCGTAGTAGAATTCACCTTGGGAACGGCCATCAGCCAGCCGCAGGATCCGACCAACCCGACCGCCCAGACGAATAGCATCAGAAAATTCAAATGCGTAGCCCAAGGCCGTTGACAGGTCATGGAACCCAAAGCTACTTTGAGTATTGCCCAGGATATCAGTCTTGTCAAAAAGACCGTAGTCAAAGTAGATCAGCTCGCCACTGATACGGTGACGATCCATGGGCAACACACCTGCGCTGGAATAGCCTTTTATACCTACCAGATGATTCACAAAGCCCACCTGCCCCTGGATGGTTTTCACAAAACTTGCAGAAGCAGGATTCCCCTGAATATCAATATTACCTGATGGATCAACTGCCCGGGTGCCGCCCATGGCTGCCGAGCGGTTACTAAACGGGAAGGTCAGCATTTGGTAGGATGGTGTTTCTGAGAACACAGTAGACATACTCCACAACAATACCAAGGCAATTTTTATACAACGATTCTTCATGACCCTGATATACATGCCTTAAAATGAAATTTGTTTCCAGATAAAATACAACTTTTTTACAATATTCGGAATTGGGGGAAACGCTAAACTGGATTTTCACTGGGATAAAGTCTAGTTTGAACGCCTGATGATCACTCTCTTCTGGATACTGCTGGCAATCCTTTTCTTCTATGTGTCCCTCCGTGTGCTTACCTACAAGATGTATAACCTGACAATAACACCCCACACCGAGACACCTGATAAATTTGGGATTCCATTTGAGGAGATTCGCTTCCCTACCAAAAATCAACGCGCACTCTATGGATGGTGGATACCAGCAGAAAAGCAGCCGGAGAGTGCCCCAACCCTAATCCTGGTCCATGGGTGGAGTCGTAATCTGGGGCGCATGCTCCGCTATATCCAGCACCTGCACCCGCTCAATTATAATCTGCTGGCCTTTGATGCCCGCCATCACGGGTCCAGCGATCCAGATCATCATTCATCAATGTATAAATTTGGCCAGGATATACAGGCTGCCGCTCAATACGCCTGCAAGCGTAAAATTGATCCGGGAAAGCTCGGTGTGATCGGTCTTTCTATTGGCGGAGCCGGTTCGGTGTATGCCGCCGCCCGGGACTCCTGTATCAAGGCTGTGGTTACCGTTGGAGCACCGGCCCACCCTGTGGATGTGATGAAACAAGAATTTTCACGCTATCATATCCCCTCTGTATTGAGTTGGCTGATCCTCAAGCAGATCGAATTAAAGATCGGGGTCTCATACGACTTGTTTGCGCCAGTCCACAACATTGCCAAATCTGAGGCAAGCTTTTTTGTCATTCATGGTGATCAGGATCAGGTCATTTTACCATCTCAGGGTGAAATGCTAAAAAATGCTGCCCGACCAGGCCAATGTGTGTATTGGAGTATTCCTGATCGCGGTCACTCCAATTGCCACCATGAACCAGAGTTCTGGGAAAGAGTACACGCTTTTCTTCAAACCAATCTGATAAGCAAGGGCTAGATCATGTTCACAAAAAAAAGGGCTCTTACGGCCATCCTGATTACTTCAATGGTGTTATCAGCTTGTATCTTTTCCGGGCATCCCCTGGCCGGGGTAGCTATTCCCGAACCCGAAAACCCAGACCTGGTGTATTATTTTATTCGCGGTGCCAGAACCGTCTTATTTAAACGAGGCGCTAAACTGGATCAAGCCCGTGAGGATCTTGAACGGGTCATCAAACAAGACGATCTGATGCAATACCCCGCAGCATATCCCTTTCTAGTTGAATGTTACCAGCAGCTTGAACTTTCGGACAGTTCTGAGTGGATCTACGCTCAGGCCCTTGGAAGAATGGAGCAAAACCCGCTACTTTCAGATGAATACAGGGAGCTGTTCAAGCGTTGGCAGGCATCCTTTCCCACTCTGCCAGCTGAATTTCTGGAAGCGGATTATTCTGTACTTGATGCAACCCCAGAGCCCCTGGGCGGTATGCAACGATTTTACAGCATTTTGGAATATCCAGAAATGGCGAAGAATATGAATCGGTCCGGCATTACCTGGGTGTTCTTCATGATAAAAGCGGATGGGTCTCTTGCTGAGCTTCAACTATTGATATCCAGCTACCCTGATCTTGATGAAGCTGCTCTGACTGCCATCAAGAGTACCCAGTGGGTGCCCGCCCGGTACCAAGAAGAACCAGTTGCTTACCATATGATCATGCCGGTCTATTTCAGACTATAGTCACCGGATGATTCTATAAAAAACCCCGAGGATCAAAATGAAATATCCACCAGAACCATTTCGAATTAAAACTGTTGAACCCATTGCCCGGACCACTGACTGGGAACGCCTGGCTGTGATCCAGGATGCTGGATTCAACGTCTTCAATATTCCGGCTGATAAAATCTATATCGATCTACTCACCGATAGCGGGACCAGCGCCATGAGCGATAACCAGTGGGCCGGAATGATGCGCGGTGATGAATCCTATGCCGGCAGTAAGAATTATTTTCATTTCGAACAAGCGGTGAGCAAGATCTTTGGTTTTAAGCACGTCATCCCTACCCACCAGGGTCGGGTGGCTGAAAACCTGTTGTTCTCCACGATCTTGAAAGACCAGCACGATCTGGTCATCCCAAACAACAATCACTTTGACACCACCCGGGCCAATGTGGAGTATAATGGTGGGACCGCTACCGACCTGGTGGTGGATATTGCCAAGGACACCCAAATGATCGATGATTTCAAAGGTAACATCGATCTAAATAAACTGGCAGCTCTCATTGATCAGGTCGGCGCGGACCGAATTCCCATCGGCATGTTGACTATTACCAATAACTCAGGCGGGGGACAACCCGTTTCCATGGCCAATATCAGGGCTACTTCAGAGTTGCTCCACCAGCATGAAATCCCTTTTTATATCGATGCCTGCCGTTTTGCTGAGAATTCCTACTTTATTAAAACCAGGGAAACTGGTTATCAGGACAAGAGCATCCTGGAGATCGCCAATGAGATGTTCTCCTATGCTGATGGCTGTACCATGAGCGCTAAAAAAGATGCCCTGGTAAATATGGGTGGTTTCTTTGCCACCAATGACGATGAACTGGCGCAGCAGATCACCAATCGACTGATCCTGATCGAGGGTTTTCCCACCTATGGTGGCCTGGCCGGTCGTGATCTGGAAGCCATCGCCCGAGGCTTGGAAGAGGTTCTGCAGGAAGATTACCTGGCTTACCGGATCTCTCAGGTGGAAGAGTTGGGGGATCGCCTTATTGAGGCTGGCGTTCCAATTTTAAGACCCACTGGTGGCCATGCTGTTTATCTGGATGCCAAAAGTTTTCTGCCTCATGTACCCCAAGCTGAATTTCCTGGAATAGCGCTCACCGTAGCCATGTACACCCATGCCGGAATTCGAGCAGTTGAGATCGGCAGTCTCATGTTTGCCCATACGGATCCGGAAACAGGTGAAACGAGTTATCCTGATCTGGAGTTGGTCAGATTAGCCATTCCCCGACGGGTCTATACCAATAGCCAGATGCAGTACGTGGCCGAAAATATTATTGAATTATATGAGGACCGGAAAAACATCAAGGGCTATGGGATCGAATATCAAGCCCTGGTATTAAGACACTTTACAGCCCGGTTAAAACCATTGGAATAGTGATAGCGATATACTTAACACCAGGCGAAGATTTTAATCTTCGCCCTTTTAAACTGGTTGAGTGGCTTTCCCCATAAGGGTTTGATTTTGATTCCTCGCCTTTTTCATTCGGTAGGGAAAAACTTCTGTTCATAAACCTCTATCTTCTTCTACTTTTACAGCATGTCCATTTGCCGCCGCCTACTTCCCCTGCTCACCGTCACATCCTACCTGCTCACCGTCACATCCTACCTGCTGGCCGGCACACCCCACTGGGTCTTTTTTGAAGATGATCCAGCAAGACCACCGGTAAAGCTCACCGTCCGGGCTGAACAGCGACTGGCAGAACGAGGATCACCCATGGCAAAAGGCAGACGGGGCGTTGCGCCAGCTTATATTGCTGCATTGAACCAGACCGGTGTCAGGATCAGACATATCTCCCGGTTTTTAAATGCGGTCAGTGTAGAGATAGAGCATGATGAACAGCTTGAGTATCTCACACAGCTCCCCTTCGTAAATTTGATTAGACCTGTCGCTCAACGAATGATCACCGCACCTGTTCAAGACCAACAGCTCGCCCGAATTTCAGAACTGTCCTATGGCCCTTCTTTTACTCAGAGCGAAATGCTGCATATACCGGCCATCCACGATCTGGGCTATGATGGTTCCGGAGTGCTCATTGGTGTGTTTGATACTGGTTTCATCATGAACCACCCTGTTTTTGACCAATTGGATATTCAGGATCGCTACGATTTTGTGGATCATGAAGTGGATCCAAGTGGCGTAGGTCATGAGCATGGTATCAATACCCTCAGCATCCTGGGAGGATATTATCCGGGAGAAGTGATCGGCCCCGCCTTTGGGGCAACCTATTTATTGGCCCGCACTGAAAACAATAATTCTGAAACCAGAGTTGAAGAAGATAATTGGGTGGCAGCCCTGGAATGGGCTGACTCCCTGGGTGTTGATATTGTCTCATCATCATTGAATTATCGCGATTTTGATGGTACTGCCGATGACTATCCGCCATCAGCCATCGATGGTGAAACTGCTATCATTACCCGAGCGGCCAACATTGCCGCTGAACGGGGAATTCTGGTGGTGAATTCAGCTAGTAATGATGGACCATCACCAGGCAGTATCTGGCCACCAGCCGATAGTCCGCAGGCATTAATAGTGGGAGCCATTAATTCTGATGGTGATATCATGTCCTGGTCCAGTCGTGGACCTACCTATGACGGTCGCCTGAAGCCGGATGTGGTGGCTATGGGGGCCGCTGTCTATATGGCTTCCAGCATTAACAGCTATCGCACCAGTAACGGGACCTCCTTTTCCACACCACTCATTGCTGGACTGGCAGCGTTACTGATCCAGGCGCATCCTCAGTTATCACCAGATTCGATCATCGCCATTTTCCATAATCATGGCGATCGGGCAGGGAGTCCTGACAATTCATATGGTTATGGTCTCCCTGATCTCCGAGATTTCTTTCAGCGCTTATATAATGACCCATCAAATAGCAGCCTGGTTTATCCCAACCCCAGCTCAGGACAGCTGGTCAATCTGGTGCTTCCAAATCCGGTTGCCCAATTGGTTGAGGAGGCCAACCTGATCAATATTAAAGGTCAAATAATTGCCTCACTGGCAACGACCAGTATCAGTGAATACACCCTCCAGGTAAACCTGCCCACCCATGTTTTTCTGGCCGACCAGCTCTACATCATCACTCTGCAAGTTGGTAATCGGGTCTATTCAGGCAAGCTGATCTATATCAAATCCTGAACCGCTGGTTCTCCAAATGAGATCTGCCTTAACGTTAAGGCTTTAATTTATTCTGGATCTCCGGATGGACTGGATAACCTGGAGCCAAAGCCCGGTCACCATGCTTGAAGACCGTAGACGGGTATAAATCCAGCTTGTCACACCGTAGAACAGCATAGCCGGATACTTAAAAAGATTCTATATTGATCTGACTGAATTAGTGTTTAGCTCGTAAATGAAACTTTCACATATCAGGATCAAAGAATAGATGAACGGTTGCCATGAAGCCCACTGAAGCACTGAAGAATTTTGAAGCCACTAAACAAGACATTGGCTATGTGGATCGTCAAAACGCTACACCAAAAGACTACCAGCGGATCGGATTCAAGTCCGGCCTGGAAGTCCACCAACAACTCAAAACCAAGCGCAAACTCTTTTGCCGCTGCCCGGCCGGAGTTTATCACTCTGACGATGATTATAACGCTGAGGTCATCCGACACATGCGCCCCACCCTCAGTGAATTGGGTGAGTATGATGGTACGGCGCTTATGGAGTTTAAGACCCGCAAAGAGATCACCTATCGTTTGAACAACCAAACAGCTTGCACTTACGAAGTCGATGATACACCCCCTTTTCCAATTGACCGTGAGGCACTGGAATTCGCTCTGGAGATCTCCCTTTTAGCTAAATTTAATATTGTGGGCGAGGTTCATATCACCCGTAAACAGTATTTGGATGGCAGTATTCCCACTGGATTTCAGCGCACAGCCATTCTGGGTGTGGAAGGTGAGATTCAATTATCGAATAAAAAGGTGGGGCTGATTCAATTGAGTATTGAGGAGGATTCGTGTCGGGAGATATCTGACATCGGGCATAGCCGGATTTACAAAACGGATCGACTGGGAATGCCGCTGATTGAGACGGTCACCCATCCTGATATGGAAACCCCTGATGAACTGGCTGAAGCCGCTGAATACATTCGTTTTTTAAATCGGAGCACTGGAAAAGTCCGCACCGGCATGGGCGCGGGCCGGGAAGATGTGAATGTGAGCTGTGCCGGAGGTAGTCGGGTTGAGATCAAGGGTGTCGCCCATAATAAATGGATCCCTGAGCTGTCTCATAATGAGGCGTTTCGACAATGGGCCCTGCTGAATATTCGCAAATTGATCAAGGATCGGGGGCTAAAGAAGCAGACGTGGAAAATGAATTCCCAGAAGATTGATCTGTCACATCCTGAACTGTTGCCCCCCCTTTTGCGGGAAAAAATAAATCAGGGTTTGGAAGTCATTGGGATCAACCTTCCCAATTTAAAGGGAATCCTCTCTCATTTCACCCAGCCCGGCCATCCATTCGCAGCTGAGCTCATCCACCGCTTGAAAGTGATCGCCTGCATCGAACGACCTAATATGACCCACTCAGAGGAGCTTGAGCCCCTCCTTGCTCACCAGGATCTTAAGCAGATCGCCAAGTGGCTTAGGGCTGATGAGGCAGATGCCCAGATTATACTCTGGGGACCTCCCGCAGATATCCCCACCGCTTTGGAAACTATCGAAGAACGAATTTTGATGGCCTTCGGTGGCGTACCTGAGGAGACCCGGAAATCTTTCGCCGATGGAACTACGATTTTTGAGCGGGTGCTGCCCGGCAGTGATCGCATGTATCCAGATACAGATTCAGCCCCCATCCCGCTAACCGTGGAATACATTGAAAGTCTGGGCCGAGATCTACCTCAAGATATCTCAAGTCGTTATCAACAATTGAAAGATTGGGGGGTTCCCGCTGATACCTGGAAATATCTGCTAAGCAAAAACATGCCCCCACTCATTGAAAGAATCTGTAACAAGTTTGGTTTTCCCCACAAATTAATCGGCTCATTTATTGGCCATACTTTCAAGAACATCGAAGGCCAGAACGAACTGCATAAGAATTTTTCCTATGAGAAAATCTATGAGCTGTTCCGCTACATCAGTGAGAAAAAACTGGTGCCCGGGATCGCTAAATTCATGATGCCGGTGATCTACGAATTTCCTGACATGCAGTTTAGCTCCGTGCTCACCAGTATCCATTTTAAACGACGAAATCTGGTCGAGGTCCTTACCCCCATTGAATTTCTGCTTGAAAAGTTCAAAGAAAACACACCGGATCCCGAACCTGATTCGACCATTAACTGGCTCATGGGACAGGTCCATCAACAGGCGATTGGAAATGTCCGCCTCGCGGATCTGAGACAGCAGATCGAACAAATCATCAAATGCTAAAAAATCACGCCACACAGTACCCAGCGAACACTGAGAGAGTTAAGATCACAGAGGGTGATTTACAAAAGCAAGCAAGACCAGACATTTTATAGTAGTCTTTCTGAACGGAGTGAAGAATCCTGATACCCAATCATAAATCACAGCTATCTGGGGAGATCCTGCGTTTCACTCAGGAAGACTTTAAAAAAAAGAGTATCAAATGAGTGATGATATTTTTCAAGGTTATAAAGGCTCAGCCCTAAACACCCTAAAGCGGTTTAACGTTAGGGTCTGGGGTCAAGCAGAGATCAAGACCACCCGTGGAACCTTTCAGGGTACGGTACTCCCGCGAGCTGAAAATGATGATGATCAGCATATCGTGCTTAAGATCCCAACCGGCTATAATATCGGAATTGATATCGTGACGATTGAGCAGATGGTGGAAACCGGCTATCAAAAAGCCAACTATAAGATTCCTGAAAAAGCCTTTCCTTATTCTGCTGATAAACCCAACGTGAAACTCTTTGGCACCGGGGGCACGATCGCCTCTCGGCTGGATTATCGTACAGGTGCCGTTATTCCGGCCTTTTCACCGGGTGAACTCTATGGCGCAGTTCCCGAACTGGCTGATATTTGTAATATCGACACCGAGAAACTCTTTGCTGTGTTCAGCGAGAACATGGGGCCAGATCAATACAAGATCCTGGCAGAAAGCATTGGCAAGGAGATCGCCAATGGCACGGATGGCATCATGATCGGACACGGTACCGATACCCTGCACCATACTGCGGCAGCATTGTCATACATGGTTCAAGACTCACCTATTCCCATCATCTTGGTGGGTTCACAGCGCTCTTCAGACCGGCCATCCTCTGATGCAGCTCTCAATCTGATCCACGCCTCCTATGCTGCCGGTCATGGCGATATTGCGGAAACCCTGGTATGTATGTTTGGACCCACCTCAGATGAATACGGGTTTTTACACCGGGGAACCCGGGTTCGCAAGATGCACAGTTCCTACCGGTCCACCTTCCGAACCATCGGGGATACCCCCGTGGCAACGGTAACCAGCAGTGGGTTGAACATGATCAAGCAGGAATATCAACATCGACGCAAAGACAAACAGGTAAAAATCACACCAACCTTTAATGAAAAGGTTACGATGATGTATTATTACCCGCATATGAAATCGGAGATCATGGAAGCTTTGATCGATGCCGGATATAGGGGCATCATCATTATTGGAACCGGTCTGGGACACGTGAACCGGGAACTTTATCCCGCCCTGAAAAGAGCTCAGGAAGAGGGCGTTTCGGTTTTTATGACCCTCCAGACCCTCTGGGGTTATTCGCACATGTTTGTCTATGATACTGGACGTGATATGCTGGCGCTGGGTGTGGTCCCCCTGGGGAATATGCTGCCTGAAGTGGCCTGGGTCAAACTAGGCTGGACCCTGGGCCAAACCGAGGATGTTGAGCAGATCAAAGAGATCATGTTAACCCCTATCAATGATGATATCACTGAACGGGAACCCTATAATGGTTATCTGGTCTACCAGGGCGGGGTCCCCGAAGTAGAGGGCTTTGTTAAGAATTTCCGAAAATAGCATCCTGTCGCCCCCGCATTAAGTAGGGGTTGCCAGAGACTTATGAAACTTGTAAAGAAACTGATTAATATTAAATGATAATCCCTAACCGTTCAGAGTATCTCAAACAACAGGCTAGAAATGGTCAAAAGATCATGGGTGTCCTGCCGGCCCTGTATCCCAGAGAATTGTTATGGGCTTTTGATATCCTGCCCGCTGAGATCTGGGATCCACCAGGTGATATTTTACAGGCCAACGCTCATCTGCAGACCACCATTTGTCCCGTGGTAAAACAAGGCCTGGAGTTCATTTTGAAGGATCCGGAGATCGTAACGGCCGGGTACCTATTCCCCCACACCTGTGATTCTCTGCAAAACCTGGCAACTCAGGTGAAGGACCTCATCGGTATATCAGCACCGGTGTATACTTTTTACAATCCCAAAGGGGCTTTCAGGCAGGCCACCAGGAATTATTACCAGGATGTGCTCAGGGAGCTTCAAACAACATTAGAACAGCTCCATGGTCCCTGTGACCCGGAAAAGTTGCAGACTGCCTGCCAGTTGGGCTTCAAGATCGATACGCGGTGGAACGAACTGCAAAAAGCCTGGATGTCGGACCAGTTGCCTGTTACCAATCAGGAATATTTTGGACTCATGCGGGCCCTTGAATACATGCAACCGGCGGATTATCTGGAATTGCTGGACCAGGTCACTGTTCAGGACCAAACGGTGATCCGAAATGACACACGACTGTTGGTTTCCGGCATCCTGCCTCCGGATATTGAGACCTTATCCTTCCTGGATGAGCTTAAGGTCAGGATCGTTGCTGACGATCTGTTAGCCGGGAGTCGCCGCATCCCCATCGTTTGCATGGATCCACCCTATGACCCCATGGAGCACCTCACCGATCGCTTTTTTATGCTGCCGCCTTGTTCCACCCGAGCCAATAGTCTTGCTGAAAGATCACACTACCTCAAGACGCTGATCGCAAAAAGCGATGCACAGGGGGTCCTTTTCAATATTGTTAAATTCTGCGAACCAGAACTTTTTGATCACCAGTTTCTGGTCAAATCACTAAAGTCGGCCGGTTTACCATTGCTCAACCTGGAAACTGAGTTACAACCCGGACTGTCCGGACAGACCAAAACCCGTATCGAAGCATTTATTGAGATGCTGGATGACCAGGTGACTGCATGAGCATTTCAGCCAGGTTAAAGTATAGTTTCATGAAGGACATTGGTGCCCCGGCCTTGATGTCTTTAAAAGACCTGAAACCACGTCGAGCCCGTGCAGTATCTAAGGCCTTCGGTCCGCCCTTGCAGTCCAACAAACGGCTCAAGGAGATTCTGAGTCGGCACTATTTTCTGGCACGATACGCCCCGGGTGCCAAGCAAGTGGCCTGGGTCACCAGCGGGGCTCCGGTTGAATTACTACGTACCTTCGATTTCTACACGATCTACCCGGAGAATCATTCTGCCCTGATCGGCGCAAAAAAACAAGGCGCTGATTATTGTGCAATCGCTGAAAGCGCTGGGTTCAGCCAGGATCTCTGTTCTTATGCTCGTATTGATTTGGGACACCTGCTTTCAGGCAAGACGCCAGCCGGAAAACTGCCCAAACCTGACCTGCTCTTTTGCTCCAATAATATTTGCCAGACCGTGCTTTACTGGTACAAGGCCATCGCCCAGGAATTAAACATTCCCCTGATCCATTTTGATGCGCCTTTCGTCGCTATTGAACAATCTCAGCATGATGTACGCTATATGGCTCAACAACTGCAGGATATGATCCCCATTCTGGAACAGGTCAGTGGGAAAGTTTTTGACCTCAAACAATTCGAGATCATCCTCAAGCGCTCCCAGAATAGCTCAATGACCTGGGGTAGAGTATTGGAGTGCATGCAGTCTAAACCAGCTCCCATGACCATCTTTGATGCTTTTGGTCACCTGGCTCCAGTGGTTTCATTACGAGGATTACCAGTTGCCCAGGATTATTACAATATTCTATTGGAGGAGGTCGAAGACCGGGTTACCAAAGGGATCGGGGCCATCACCAATGAGCGCTACCGGCTGATCTGGGATAATATCGCGGTCTGGTATAAGGTGCGATTTCTGGCTACTTTTTTTGCAGAACGCAACATGAATTTTGTCACCGCCACCTACACCAATGCCTGGGCGGAAACCACCGGTTTCCTGGATGTAAAGGACCCCTGGTCCTCCATGGCCAAGACCTATGGACAGATCATTCTTAACAATAATTTAAAGCATCGGCTGGGCTTAATGAAAAAAATGATCCGCAACTTTTCCGTTGATGGCATGGTCATGCATTCCACCCGCAGCTGTAAGCCCTATTCGGTGGGACAATTTGATCTGCGAAAAGCTCTCAGCACAGAGTTGAACCTTCCGGCTGTGATCCTGGATGCCGATATCGCCGATGAAAGGGTCTGGTCTGAGCAACAGATCCAAACCCGTCTGGAAGCCTTTTGTGAAACCCTGGAGGATACAAGCCTTGTCTGAAAACTATTTTGCGAGTGTGGATGTGGGATCTCTCAGCACCGATGTGGTGATCATCAATTCAGCCGGGAAAACAATGAGCGAGGTCGTTCTGGACACAGGTGTCAACGGGGTGGCAGCTGCTCAAAAAGCTATCGATCTGGCGCTTGAGCACTCAAATCTCACTCAGGAGCAAGTGATAGCCGTGACTGCTACCGGGTATGGTCGCGCTTCCGTCCCTTTTGCAAGTGGGAAGACCACTGAGATCAGTTGCCATGGTGTGGGTGCTCACCAGCTCTTCCCAAAAACCGGAACTGTCATAGATATCGGCGGACAGGATAGTAAGGTCATCCAGATCGATGATCGCGGTCGCATGCTGGATTTCACCATGAATGATAAATGTGCTGCTGGCACAGGTCGTTTTTTGGAAGTGATGGCTGATCGACTGGAGCTGGGCTTGAACGAGTTAAGTGACCCCTCGCACATAACTGGGAAATCAGCCCGGATCAGCAGCACCTGTACGGTGTTTGCTGAGAGTGAGGTTATCTCCCTGATGGCCAAGCATACACGTCGGGAACAGATCGTGAATGGCTTGCAACGCTCGATCGTGAATCGGATCTGGAGTATGGTGACCAGCATCGGTATTGAGGGGGAGGTGACCCTGACCGGTGGGGTCGCCAATAATCGTGGATTAGTGCTGGTTCTGGAAGAAAAATTGGGCCAGAAACTCAACGTTCCGGAAAATCCACAAACTGTTGGCGCCCTGGGAGCCGCGCTTATTGCCCTGCGAAATTTTAATAACCAGCATTTCTGAAAGTGCCCTTTTTGACACCAAGTTTAGGGAAGTATCGAATAAACATGAAGTCTCTTGGATTCCAAAATGGCAGTAAAACATTTAACCTGCATTATTCATGAGTTATTGCCACAAAGACACTAAACCACGAATATTATTAAAGTTAAGAACAAGGTCATTATAAACAGAATTATTTGCATCTGTGAGTGATAAGTTTTGATAAGTATA
>JAJRSW010000012.1 GCA_024278595.1 Fidelibacterota bacterium
TGGCTGGCAGACTGCCATCACTACAGCTTCATACTATTTGTTACCTCCTAATATGTGTAGCTCTGTTCCAGACTGGGGGCTAGCCTTTGTCTGGGCTGGATTGTCCAGCTTGAAAGCACCAGCTTTGCTTGGCGCACACCAATTTCAGCTCAAGATGCGCTGTGTAGAGTCAAAACATTTTGCTGTTTTACAAGCTTGACGCCCCTGCAGAAAGTCCCTCTCACAGAGTGTTGTTATTTATGAGTTTAGATTTGCATGCTGTATGTGATTGTATTTATGCGACTTAGGGTACAATTAATGATTTCTCAGCTACTTTTTACGAGGTTGTCAAGCTTCAAATTTGAAGCATAGTCCCGACAAGCCTGTCGGGATGAAATTGTTAAGTGTGCCACATAGAGTTCATCGAAGTGCAGTAAAACTGGAAAATGTGAAGCATATACCGCGCATTCTGAAGTGATATTGGTATAACATAACACTAGCTATTAAGCTAGTATTGTGGGAAACACCCGTGCAAGACAGGGTCTGTTAAGGTGGGTGATCACAAGCCGTGAGTGAGCAAAGAATCAATAGTCCATTTCAGGAACCGCCCAGGTTACTGCAAACTCCACCCTACGATTTGTCTGGCGATCAGCGGCAGTTTCATTGGGGACCAGTGGTCGATGTTCTCCATAGGCAGTGGCGGCCAGGATATTGGGAGGTATTTCTAATTCCTCGATGAGGTAATTAACGACTGCTATGGCTCTCGATCCAGACAGTTCCCAATTTGAGGGATATTTAATCGAATTGATGGGAATATTGTCCGTGTGTCCGGCAACTACGATCTCAGCTGCATGATCCTTGGTTGCCTCACCGATCAATTTTAAGATGGGGAATGCTTCCGGCTTCAATTCTGCTTCAGCTGACTGAAATAATAGCTTACTCCCCATTTGGATCAACAGACCATTCTTGATGGATTCGACGGTGATATCTCCGTTATTGATCTCCTCAGTGATCTGTTCTTCAAACTCTTGAATGTTCTCATAGATCTCACTACGGATCAGCATATCATCATCACCACCCGGCGCCTCCTGCATCATTTGCATCTCGACCTTGTACTCTTCCAGCACCCCCAATGCTCCCTGGAGAGATTTTGAAGCCATGGCCCATTTACGTTCATCCATATTGGCATAGGAGATCATCAGGATGAAGAAAGTGAGCAACAGGGTAACCATATCACCATAGGTGGTCATCCAAAATGGAGCGGTTGGCTCATCACTGGCTGCTTCGATCTTTTTCTTCATCAGAACCTATTCCTCTTCCTCTGCGGGACGGCTCTTAGGTGCAATGAAATTAAGCAGTTTACGGTGAATATTTTTGGGATGCTCACCATATTGAATAGCCAGGACCCCCTCGATGATCATTTCTTTGCGGACGATCTCTTCATCTGATCTGTTTTGCAGTTTTCCGGCCAGCGGCAAGAAGATAAGGTTGGCGATCAGCGCGCCGTAAAAAGTGGTGATCAGGGCCACCGCCATTCCGCCACCAATATTTGAGGGATCATCCAGATTCTGTAACATGGCGATCAGTCCGATGAGTGTCCCAATCATCCCAAATGCCGGTGAATACATCCCCAGAGATGAGAAAATTTGTTTGCCACGCTTATGACGTTCGATCAGATACTGCAATTCAGTTTCCAGAACACCTCGAATGGTTTCAGGTTCAGAGCCATCTACAGCCATTTCCAGACCGGCCCGCATAAAATCATCTTCGATATTTGCCAGTTCGCGATCAATGGCAAGAATACCCTCCCGCCGTGCTCGTTTAGCCAGTTCAACAAACAGTTCAATGAGCTCAGGTTCTTTTGCAGGTTCAACCTTAAAGGCATTGCCTGCCACCTTCATGGCACTGATGACCTCACCCAGTGGTGTATGGACCAATGTGGCCGCAATGGCACCACCAAATACGACGGCCATGGAGGGGAAATGAACAAATATGCCAGCACTTCCACTTCCTGAAAGGATCGTGAAGATTACCAGCCCCATTCCAATGACGATTCCTAGTATTGTTGCCAGATCCATCTAGCTTTCACCTTTCATGTTTTCGTAACAGGTGGAGGGTGGTCTCAGATCCATGCCGAAACCACCCTCATTACCATCAAGCCTTGTCAAATCAAGCTATTCTTAGAGACCTAACTTGGTTGATTCCTGGATCACCTGGTTCAGGGTAGAGAGCACACGGGACGATGCCTGGAATGCTCGCTGCGCTTCGATGATCTGGGAGAACTGCTCAGCGATGTCAACATTAGACAACTCCAGGTAGCCCTGTTCAATTGTCGATCCAAACTTATCAGCTTTACCAATATGCACTTCACCACTTTTAATGGTCTCAATGAAATTACTCCCACTGATCTTGGCCAGGGCACTGGGGTTGGTAAATTCGGCTACAGCAATCTGAGCTAACTTTAAGCTCACACCATTGCTGAAACTCCCCATGATCGACCCATCTTCCTCTATTTCATAGCCGGTCAATTCACCAGTAGCACGCCCATCATGGTCACGAACAGAGAGCGTGGAAGTTGAATTGAACTGGCTGATTCCAGTGAATGCATCGGTACCACTCACATGCACCTGGAGCAGTACTTCTGCCCCACCGCTTTCCGGCATCATTTCAATTCGACTGTATCCATTATCGTAGATGAAGGAGGTTACTTGACCGGTATCATTAAAATAGATAGATCCGGTTGTATTTTCTAAGTCGATGGTCTCGCCGCCTGATGGCGTTACAGTCCAGGTCCATTGTCCGGCATTTTGGGTCTTTACAAATTCGAATACCAGATTGTGGCTTTCACCCAGCGTATCATAGATGACAGCTGATGTTGAGACGCGACCAGTAAAGCCCGCGTTTGTTTCTTCAAAATAAGGAATGGAAAGTGACCCTCCATTTGCCTCCTCGGCATACATGTTGATGGATGTTTCACTGTCTCCTGGAATCGTATCCTCAAGAACGATCTGTCCATCAACCAGTGATGCAATCGCAAAGGCACCCCATCCGGCTCCTTCTACCTCACTATTAATAACTGCGATGAGATCATCCAATGTGGTCCCATCATTGGCTGCACCGTATGTGAAGGTGGTACTGATGGCATTGCCTTGATTGTCAGTACCTGACAGGACAATTTGATCTCCGTCCGCCAGGATCTCCCGGACACCAGTTACCTCGTCCTCATAGATCTCATCCAGGTCGTTCAATTCAGTTGTGCCAACTGCATTGTCATCACCATTGGAGGAGTAGGTGGTAAAGGGAAATCCAGCTGTCCAGACCTGAGCGATGGGATTCAGACCAGACGAAAGATTCCCTGATAACCAGAGATTCTGGGTGGCAAGTGCTTCGGCTTTCAGATTAGAATCCAGTGAGATATCCTCCAGATTGGCCAAGGTTTGGACCTCTTCTTCACCATTAATATTCGACATCCAACCTTGCACGGAATAGCCACTGCTATTAACCAAAGTACCTTCTTGATCAAAAAAGAAAGCACCGGCCCGGGTATAGTATCGATCATCTTCGTGGGTCTCAACTACAAAAAAACTCTCGCCACGAATGGCCAGATCGGTCTGAAAACCAGTGGCTTCCAGATCACCCTGTTTAAAGGGGGTGTATTCAACATCAATGACCTGGCCCAATGCTTCCAGGAAGGTCATGCGGCTGCTTTTGTAGCCGATGGTGTTGATATTAGCAATGTTACTTCCCAGGAGTTCCAATGTCCTCATCTGTCCTTGTAAACCTGCTAGTGCTGACGATAATGCTTCGTTCATTTGTTCCTTTCCCGACCCACGTCTGTCATTCGGTGGGTCTAGGGTTTCCCGTTAGGGTCCAACCCGATTTGTTAAACGATGGCTACACTGTCTATATTGGAGAATACATTCCCCTGTGCAGCATCTCTATCCAATGCAGTGATCACCGTCTCATTTTTGACGCTCACTACATACGCCATCTCATCCACCAGGATCAGAGATGACTGTGCTCCTTTTGCGCGGGCCATTTCAAAACCATGATTCAAGCGCTCCAACTCGATCTGTGAGGGATGCATATCTCTCTGATCCATCCGTTTTACGGCATGAGCACTGAATTTGAGTTTTGATTGTTCCGCGACTTTCTGATTCAGAATGTCATTGAAATTTGCCTGACCATTCTGAACCCTGCCGGATCGTTTTTGTTCCGGGAGCTCTTTAGGTCCCAGGAGCTGATCTGGCCTGAGTGGTAACCCAGCTTGTCTGGTCTGAAGTTCAGCTAATTTCATAAATCAGCCCTGATCTTCTGGTACAAACTCACCTAGTTCCAGTACTGACGAGAAGGGGATCTCATTCCCGTTCACGATGAATATGGCACCGGCATTTGTGTACCTGACAGCTTCGATGACACCAATCATGACTGTATCCGTGGCGATGTTATCACCAGCTATGTTGCTTGCCTCCACTGAGAACGTGTATTCTCCAGGTGGCAGGTCATTTCCATTGTTTCCAATAGCATCCCAGGCGATGGTGTGATCACCTTTTGCAACAGATTGCATACTGATGGTATCAACAATAGTCCCGGCTACATCTCTGATGGTAATATCTACATCATCTGCAAAACCACCTGTCTGGAAACTAATGGAAACTTCTGCTCCATACTCCAGGTCAATGGTATTGCCAATTGCTTTGACCTCTTTACCAATCATGGTTGCTGCCATCGTGTTATTGATAGTCTGTGACAACATCAGATTGGTCTCGATACCCTGAGTGGATGTCCGGTTCAGTTTTTGGAGTTCTTCCAATGAAGTGAACTGGGCCAATTGGGACGCAAACTCTTGACTGCTTGCTGGTTCCATGGGATCCTGATGCCGCAATTGTGCGATCAATAGCAACAGAAAATCCTGCTGAGAAATATCGCCAACATCGTTGGTATTGGTAAACATCTGACTACCACCACCGGCTGTTAAACTTGCTATCTCAGTCATGGCTTCCTCCTTTCTTTAGGCTATCACTTCCATAGTGTTATAGCCATAGTTACGGTTTGTGGTTGACTCGTTATCATTACTCATTCCAGCTGCGGATGAGGATGATTCCTGGGTTTTTGAATGAGTGGCATTTTGCTCAGCGTCATTGGCTGATCCACTCTCTTTTTGATCACTCCGTACTTCAACATCCAGCCCGCTGAAATTGAAGCCACGCTGTCGCAGGTTGTCATCGATCTGGGGCATAAGTCGCAACAGTTCATTCCGCGAATTTTCATTATCAACAAAGACGATGATCTGCTCCTTATTTGATGCTGACTGAAATTCAATGTCCAGCTGCCCCATTTGTCCGCCATCAACTACAAATTTGCTCAGCGTACCAGCTTTGCCAGCAGTCTGGCTTTCAGTGACCAGGCGGATCTTTTCAACCATCTCTGAAGCAAAATTGCGGGCGAACAAAGCTGCACTGGTCTTGGTGAAGGAAATATTCGGGGGTTGATCAACAGTGAAACTGGCACCGGGGGTAACCTGCATGGACATATTCCGGTGCAGATTATGAGTCGCGGGTTGATCCTGACTCCCAGTCATTGAATTTTGGGCTTTTTTCAGGATCTCTATTCTCTCCTGCAATTGTTGTTTCAGGAGATCTGCTGGATCCTCCGTCAGCGGTTCACCCAGCTTTTCAGGGATCGACCCAATCCCAGTGTGCGAGTCATTCCGTTCGGCCTGCTTGGCCCGGAAATGTTCTGTAAGTGAGCTATTGGGTGTAGATTTTATACTGCGGTTACCAGTTTGAGTGGATTCTCGCGTTTTAGCTGTTTTAGCTGGATTTGGCTCGGCGAAGATCACCGCAGCACTGCTCTGTTCAACAATTTTACCCTCAGCGGGAGCCACCTCGCCATTGATCACGGTTTCCAGATCCTGTGATTCAGCAACTACGGATCTGGTAATGGCGATAACTCGCTGATCATCCCCTTCACGGGGTTTCTGAGTGGGGGTATCTGGTTGTTTCACTTCCTGCGAAAACGCTTGTTTGCCAATAGTTGGTACCACGACCTTGCTTTTGGTCATCCGTATTACAGGAGATTGACGCGGTAGGTCCGGCTGCGGTGTAACTGGCACTTGCGCTGTTTTCTTAGCTGTTGCAAGCTCTTCCTGTTCTGGGGGTGTTTCAATATTTTGGATCGAATTTTCAGATCGTGCCACTTTTACCGGCGCAGTGGCAATCTCCAGTTTTTCTGTGCTGCTGGGTTTTGCCATAATTTTTCGACTATGGGGGACCTGGGCTGCTTGCTTTTTCTCAACAGACTTTTGTCCGGCTTCAGTATCCAGCGCCACAACTGTTTGTTTGGCCGGCTTCATGTTCGGTTCTTCACCAGCTTCAACACGTGTTTTAGACGTCTCAAGGTTTGCTGGAACCGATTCCTTGTTACTGATTTTGGTATCAATGATCAGCTGTTTTACCTGGCCATTTACCGGTCTCTTTTCCGGTTCTTCAGTAGCAGGTCTGCTAGCTGCAGATACGGTCGCTGAAGCGGATGGTCTGCTGGCATTTTGGACTGCCTGTACTGCAGGGGGCTTTAGCTCACTGGTTTCAGTGCGCGCCCTAGCGCCCTGCTCAAGTTCCGGTTGTGGATTTTTAAGCTCATTCTGCTGCACATGCTTTGGAATCTGCGGTTCGACTTTTTCAGCGATTGGTCCACTTTTCAAGCCATCCGGGACTTGAGATCTTGCGATCTGTTTTTGTTTCTGGCCGATTTGGGGTGATTCCTGCACGTGTTTGGGAGCCGATTCTTGCTTGGTTCCAGCCCTTATTTCGTCCTGATCGGAGCTAACAGATCCCTGGGTTCGCTGGTCCACCTGAGCAGGACGATTTTCACTCATCCGAGTTTTTTGAGGCTGGTTTGCCTGGCCCGGATCATGTTTCATGTTTTTCGTATCCAGAATGGGTTTGGCTTTGAGCGGTAGTTTGTTGCCGTCTTTATCAGTGGCACGAGCATTCATAAAAATATTGAGTTGGCTTGCTTTGCCTGCCTCACCAGCAATCATTTCAGTACCAGGATCCGGCTTGAGTAGATCATCGTAGGGGAACTCACCATTGCCCTTTGTCTTTCCTGGAATAGTAACGTTGTCCTTGGGAGCAGGATTCAGTTCAACATTATGTATTTTATTGGTCATGGTGATCACCCCGCTAGTTTTTGAGTTATTTGGGCTGCCCGGACACCACTTAGTGCCTTGATCAGATTTTTTCTGGTACGGGTGCCCATATTCTTGTAAAGAGCCATTACCGTTGCATCATCAACATTGTCCAGAATAGGTTTGATCTCAGCGACTTTCATGGTCTCATAGGTTTTAGCAAGTTCTTTGATGGAAACGTTCTTATCCTGAAGTGTTCGTACGTTCTCAGTCAGAGATTCCAACTGGGTAATCTGGTATTGGATTACTGTCTCTTTCAAGTCGATCTGATCATTTAGGCTATCCAGCGTAATTCTGGTAAAGAACAGGTCACTGGTTAGATCTTTGATCACAATTTGGAGTGAATCTGCTTTGCTTAGCTTCGGTTTAGCCTCTGCTTCAGCAATTTGTGTCTGGCGTTTGTTCTCACTACCGATCCGAACTTGTTGGATCTCTTCCGGGTTGGGGGTCATATAACTCAACCCGAAAAAAGAGGCTCCGATCAGCACGATAAATAGAACTACCATGATCAGCGACCACATGAGGACCTGTTTCATGCAAGCCCCCCTTCCCGCGATGTACGAGCTGCAATTTCACTTTCAACTTTTACCTGATCCTGATTGATCTTTTTCCGGTATGCTTCATGGTGGTGTTCTTTGAGTTTTTCCATGACCATTTTATCCTTGGAGGCCTTGATATAGACCTGGCGTTGTTCGTCTGTTTTGACCTGGCTGGTGGCTACAGCCTCACCCTGTTGTTCGATCTTTTCTGTTAACTGATCGGCATAAGCGGTCCGGTTACTCAATTCCTGGATAGTTATGGAACCTCCGTCATCAGTTCTACGACTCCCTTGCACCAGGTCAGACTTCTCAGTTTGGACTTGAGAAAGTTTCTGCTGTTCCAGCTCAGTTTCTGCCTGTGCTTTTTGAAGATCCATGGCTTTGGTATCTTCCACCATCTCACGAATATCCAAGACCTTCTGCAAAGAAAAATTAAATGCTTTGGTCATGATTCAGATACCCCTACCGTACTTTTCAGTTGTTCCAGTGTATCTTGAAATGGGGCTGCATCGAGCATGTCCTGTTTTAAAAATGCTTTTATGGCATCAATTTTTTCGATAGCTCGATCTACACTGGGATTGCTACCAGCAACGTAGGCGCCAATATTTATCAGGTCTTCAGAATCTCGATAATCAGCCAGCATTTCAAGCATGATCTGTGAGTCATTTAGCTGATCCGTTTTTACCACCTCGGTGCGAAGTCGACTGATGCTCTCATTCACATCAATTGCCGGATATTGACCGCGCGTTGCCAACCGTCTTGAAAGGACGATATGCCCATCCAGGATCGCCCGAGAAGCATCGCTGATAGGCTCATCCATATCATCTCCCTCCACCAGCACTGTATAGAGTCCAGTAATACTGCCATGAACATCTGTGCCAGCTCGTTCCAGCAAGCGGGGTAACAAGGCAAACACTGATGGTGTATAACCTTTGGTTGTTGGGGGTTCACCCACAGCCAAACCGATCTCCCGCTGCGCCATGGCCACGCGACTCAATGAGTCCATGAGGAGCATAACATGACGTCCTTTATCGCGGAAGTATTCAGCGATGGCAGTTGCAATGAGGGCTCCTTTAACTCTCACCATAGCTGCCTGATCCGAGGTAGCCACGATCACCACGGAGCGTTTTAAACCTTCCGGTCCAAGATCTCTTTCGATGAATTCACGGACCTCACGGCCACGTTCACCGATGAGGGCGATGACATTCACTTCAGCTTCGGTATAGCGGGCAACCATGCCCAACAAAACACTCTTTCCCACACCAGAGCCGGAAAATATGCCCACCCGTTGGCCACGACCAATGGTCACCAGGCCGTCAATACTGCGAATGCCGGTGGGTAGAATATCCTGAATCCGTTTCCGGGAAAGTGGATTAGGTGGCGAATTATATACTGGCTGACGCTTTTCCGCAAATATTGGTCCCTTGCCATCAATTGGATTTCCCAGTCCATCGATGACACGGCCCAGTAGTTCTGGTCCAACCTCCACCGATAGCGGTGCGGGGCTACGTTCGACACGACTGCCAGGCGATATCCCTATGGTCTGATCCAGGGGCATCAGCAACACTTTATCACCTTTGAACCCGACGATCTCAGCCCGAATGAGTGCCCCTCGCTGGGGATGGATCTGACACAACTCACCCATGATAGCTCCCGGCAGAGAAGCTTCAATGACCAGTCCAACAACATTGGACACCTTGCCATCCATGCGAAACATGGTGCTTGACTGCACGAGCTCAGCATAATCAGTAAATCTATCTAAGACCTGCTGCATGGGACTCTCTCAATATTTTTTCCAGATTTTCCAATTGGGATTTAATGGTGCTATCGACTAAATAATCTTCGGTCTCCAATTTACATTCCCCGGGTTTTAGTTCAGGATTGGGAATGAAACGTAAATTATTTTGGGGGGGAATATTCAGGGAACGCAGCACATCTTTACCAGTTATCCAATCCATTTGGTTCGCATTGACCTGCACCACCGCCTGTGTTTGAGTGGCAGTTTCGTTTAATACGTGTTGAACCTGGTTACGCAGGATTTCGTTTGAGTTCTCATCCAGGCTTAGTTCTCTATGGATCAATTTTTCTGAAACACCCAGGGCTAACTTCAAGACCGGAACTGAAAGTTGCACCAGTGTATCCTGAAACTCAGTATGCAGGGCGATCACATTTTCACTAAACTCAGATACTAATTGGGATGATTGTTTACCGGCCTCAGCTTTGGCCAATCTTTGTCCTTCCTCATAACCTGCTTGATAGGCTTCTGTTCTAGCCTTTTGCAGTTCAGCTTCCAACATTTTAATGTGGTCGGTGAAGGCTCTAATTTCTCGATCGCGGGATTCACCACCCAGATCCTCCCCCAGGATAGCGGCTATTTCATAATCCTGTTGCTCATGGGTCATTTCGCCATCAGCGTGAGTGAAAAGCGTTTGCACACCTTTCAGGGGCCGTTTCAAGACCATCACATCCATTATTCGATGACCTCTTCCTCTTCGCCCCGGGAGATGGTGATCTCGCCATCTTCTTCGAGCTGACGGACAATATCCAAAATCTCTTTTTGGGCATTTTCCACATCACGCACCCGTACCGGCCCCAGATATTGAAGCTCATCCTTGAGCATATCTGCAGCTCTTTCTGACATATTCCGGAAGATCTTTTCCTTAAGATCTTCACTGGTCGCCTTCATGGCCAGCGCCATAGTATTGGAGTCAATATTCTTGACAATATTCTGGACCGCTGCATCAGGCAGACTGTTGATATCCTCAAACAAAAACATAAGGCTGGCGATCTCATCAAAGAGGTCCGCATCACGTTCTTTAAATGAATCAAGGATATTTTTTTCGGCTGATCGACTGGCTGAGTTTAAAATTTCGGCCACCGCTTCTGCACCGCCCGTGGTACTAAGATCACCACCAAAAACGGTGCCGATCTGTTCCCTGAGTACATCCTCAATTTCCTCGATTAATTCAGGTGAGGTTTTTTCCATGGTGGCCAGGCGAAAGGCAATTTCACTTTGATTTTCCTGAGGAAGCTCAGATATGATATTTGCCGCCTGGGAGGCCTTTAGATTGGCCAGGATGAGCGCTGCAGTTTGGGGATGTTCGTTCTGTAAAAAATTGAGCAGTTGTTTGTCATCTACCGTCTGCAAGAGATAAAAAGCGCTGACTTCTGTGGTAGCCTCAACCCGTTTAAGGATCTCTTCAGCTCTTTTATGACCGTAGGCGGATTCCAAGACGCTCTTGGCATAATTAAGACCACCTTGTACAATAAAATCATTGGCCTGCATCAGTTGATAGAATTCCTCAATGACAGCCGAGAGGATCTCTGCCGGGACATTTTGCAACAGTGCTATCTCCACTGAGACTTTCTCAATTTCTTTCTCAGCTAAATGCTTCATCACCGCTGCGGCATTGGTAACACCCATGGCGATCAAGATCAGACCTGCCTTTTGAATATTATGCAACTGCTGACCACTCTGAGAATTTTGTTGTTCCAGAGCCATTTTACCTGGATCCTTGCATCGGTGCCATCCAAGTCCGGAGCAGCTTGGCTGTATCTTCAGGATTTTCCTTGGAATATTCAACCACTTCTGAGGTCATTTTATCTTTTGCTTTCAATTTCGCCTGCGCTTCTGGTGAGAGTTTCGCCATGAAGTCATCAGAGTCATAGTTAGCCACCGGTTCCTGGGCAGAAGGTGGACTCATCAGGGGATTTCCAACTTGCCCTTGCGGTAATCCCGGGGCCGCTGGCTGTCCCTGAAAGGCACCCTGTTCACTCACACTTTCACTGCCACCGATCAAAACGGGTAATTGGATCTCGCTGCTGACTGAATTCAAAAGTCCCCTCACCACGAAGAAGGCCACTAACAGACCGACCACAATAAGCCCTTTGTTGATCAGGCCTGCTTGCATTTCATGACCGGCGATCGCTTCAAAATAGGCCTTATCATCTTCGATCATGCTCTTGTCAAATTGAATATTCTGAACCTCAACGATATCTCCTCGATCCACACTATATCCAACAGCACTTTGTACCAGAGCCCTGATCTGAGTGATCTCCTGGTTGCTTCTGGGACGGTATTCACGAACGACTTTGCCATCGGCGCCCTCACTATCCCCATAGCTTCCATTTATCAGCACTGCCACGGTCTGGCGGATCACGACACCCGTATTGGCCACAAAATGCTCAACAGTCTTGTTCAATTCATAGTTGGTGACCACATTCTCATTTTCATTGCTAGTGTTGACATTATTCGTTGTATCAAGGTTTATTGAGGATTCTGTATGTCTTTCTTCACTGACCACAACCACATTTTCGGGATCGAATAGCTCCTGAGTTCTTTCAATTTTTTCAAAATTCATCTCAACTGAAACTTCTACCATGGCATTTTGGGGACCCACAATGCCTTCCAGGAGACGTTCGATCTTTGTTTCCAGCTTTCTTTCGATATTGTGTCGTAGATCCCACTGACTGCCGGAGGCCCCCATGACCACTTCCTCCCCTTGCCCACTGGAGAGCAAGTTGCCCTCGGTATCTACCACCACAACTGCGTCTGAGTTCAAGCCTTCAACGCTATTGGCCACCAATGCGGCAATTCCCTTGACCTGGCTTTTACTCATGAATCGACCGGGTAAAAGACTTAATACGATGGACGCAGATCCTTCTTCCCCTTTTTCAAATAGTTTGCCCTCTGGGATGACCAGATGGATCCGACTGTTCATAACGCCTGGGAACTGATTGATCGTTTTGGTCAATTCACCCTCAAGGGCCCGGCGCATATTCAATTGCTGCATAAAACTGGTCATGCCCAGTTTTTGATCATCAAACAGATCATAACCTGAAATGATTTGTCCCACATACCCGGCATCGATAAATTTCAACCGGAGTTCTGAGGCATTTTCCTTGGGAACCAATATTGTTGTTCCGCCATCCTCTATTTCATACCTGATCTTACCTCCCTGGAGGTCTGCCACGATTTTACTGGCATTTCTGGAATCCAGATCAGAATATAGAATTACAAATTCGGGGCGATTAGCCCAGAGTACCAAGGAAATCGTAATAGATAGCAAAATAACGAATACTGTTGCTAATACGGCCCGCTGCGCAGGGCTGTAGCGTCTGAAAATCGTACCCACCAGATCTAAGAATTGAGTCATTTCAGCTTACTCCCCAGTCCCTATACCTGCATCCGTGAGATCTCTTGGTACGAGTCCAACAGCTTGGTACGGATTTCGATCATTAATTGGAAGCTCAGTTTTGACTCTTCCATACTTATCATGGCCTGGGTTAGATTATCCGAATTTCCCTGGACAACATCTGTGACCTGATGGGCCGCCGCTTTACTGTTACTGTTCACGACGTCAAGAAAATCGGTCATTGTATCACCAAATGATTTTTGGGCACCGCTTGCGACTTTTCCCTTTTGCGATAGATCGGTGGCTTGCGAGCCAGGTTGAGTTCCTTGAATGGACTGAATAAGGTCATGAATCTGAGTCATTTGAGCTCCTAACCCGCGACATCCAGAAGATGTCCTTTGTAAATTGGATTTATGTTGTTCTTGCCGTAAAAACTGGTATCATTTGGTCGTGTACTACCAAATAAAACATGTAATGTGGCCATCTCAGGCAGGGACAGCACTGATTCACGTGGCGCTTGGACCTGAAGCTGTTCTTCTTTGTCGATCAAGGTCTGCAGAAAATTGGCATCTTCGTTGGCAGCTGCTTGTGTGCTGCGTGCTCCATTCTGTTGATAGAGTTTGTCTGCGTTGACTACGAGGGGATTAGCGCCCTGTACTTTGAAATCCATACTTAGATCTGGAAGGTTCTTTTGGCCATGCTTTTTGCTGCATTCATTACTGTGATATTCGCTTCGTACGCCCGACTGGTAGCCATGAGGTCGACCATCTCCTCGATGACATTCACATTGGGCATCTTTACATATCCATTTTCATCTGCCCGTGGATGGGTCGGATCATGAATAATCTTCTCACCTTTAACATTAACAATATCATAAGTGTTCTCTGGTGTAGCAACCGGATCTCCTTTACTGGAAAAGGTGGACCCCGTCCCCAGATGCTTATTACTTGAACTGCGAAGCTTCAAGGACATCTCCTGGCCAAACTGATTTTTTCCAGAGCCAATGCTGTCTTTTATCAAAGTGACTTTTCTCTGATAGAGTTTACCGTTCTTATCTGGGAGTGCTTCTGCATTTGCGATGTTCTCGGAGATCACTTCCAGACGCTTCATCTGAGAGGAGATGCCACTATAAGTTTTTCTAAGTGCTGAAAATATTCCCTGAGTTTCCATTTTCCTGTTCCTATCTGTTTCGACCAACTATGGCAGTTGACAATCCCGAGTAATATCTGGATAAGGCTCTGGTGACCAGCTCATGTCTGATCTGGTTAGCACTCAGATCGGTCATCTCACGGGCGAGATCAACACTACCTTCAGGATTTTTTTCATTTCCCAGCGTGTTCTCGCCTTTCCAGTTGGAATGCTTTATATGTTTATCGCGACTCGCTTTTATCCCGGAATTGTCTACTGCGGATTGCAGCTGGAATGAGAAGTCCGTATTCACCCGTTGGTAATTATCCGTGTTTGAATTGGCAACATTCTGGGCGATAGCCTGATGCTGTTCATCATAAACATGAGCCGCTTTTTTTAGCAGATTTCCATAACTGGTATTGAGTATTCTGATATCCATTGGACAGCTAAATATTCAATTGCTATGCCACCACTTTTACGCCACTCAAATAATAAGTACATTGCGGGTAGTGCGCTGCTTTTAACTGTTGTTATTATTCATTTTATAATAGTGGGACAGGAGTCAGCTGGCCAGATGGGTTCAGGTATTGAAGAGAATATGTGCTGCTAGAGCGGAAAATATTTCCAAGTGGTGGTTAAATTGTTCAGGTGAATTAGCACTGTCCAGAGCGCTGTTTGATTATAAAAAAGTCCCGAACATGATCAGGACTTTTAAAAATAAAAATGAACTGCGAACACTTAATTCAACTTTAACATATCCTGACCCATTTCATCATATTGATGCAATTTATTGCGCAGTGTTCTCACACTGATCCCCAGCAGATCAGCAGCCTGTGTTCGATTATTCGTGGTTCGTTTTAAGGCATTGTGGATCATTTGCTTTTCCATCTCGGCAATGGTAGTGACGGCTTTGATGGAGCTTGCATCATCAGCTTTCAACACCTCTGCCTCCAGATTAAAATGCTCCATGGCGATCCGTTCTTCATCCCCTGAATACAATACCGCCCGCTCTATTATATTTTCAAGCTGACGAACATTCCCAGGCCAATCTTCTCTGGAAATGGATTTAAGGGTCTCAGCCGATAACTCTTTATGCTCGAAACGGTACTTGATCTTAAACTTTGAAATAAAATGCTCAATCAGCAGTGGAATATCCGTATTCCTCATACGTAATGGCGGTACTATAATGGGAAATACATTTAGTCGATAGTACAGATCTGACCGGAAATTACCGTCTCTGATCAACTTGTCCAGATCCTGGTTTGACGTGGCGATCACTCTGACATCCACATCCAATTCCTGGGTATTCCCCACCCTGGTAATGGTTCGGTTTTGCAGGACGCGTAACAGTTTAGCCTGCATGGTGACCGGGATCTCACTAATCTCATCCAACAGGAGCGTGCCTCCGTCAGCCTCTTCAAAAAGCCCTTTGTGCATTTTGATGGCGTTGGTGAAGGAGCCTTTCTCATGACCAAAAAGAGTACTCTCAAAGAGTGATTCAGGAATTGCCGAGCAGTTAATCTTTAAAAAAGGTTTATCCGACCGATCACTGCCATCATGAATGGATTGGGCAATAAGTTCCTTACCGGTACCGCTCTCGCCCTGAATGAATACTGAGGCGTCGCTGCGGGCTACTATACTAATCTGACTAAAAACCCGCTCCATTTCAGGACTTTGGCCGATCAATTTGGTGTACTGCCTGTCATCTGAGAGTTTGCGTTTGAGGGCTTTATTTTCAGCTTTTAAATCCTGGTATTCGAAATAGCGGTTAACCCGGGATTCGATCTGCGATATCGAGAAAGGCTTGGTCACAAAATCAAAAGCTCCCTTATGCAGGGCATCAACTGCAGTTTCCACAGTTCCGTAGGCGGTAATGATCAAAAACCCCAGGTTCTCATGAACATTCCGGGCAGCAACCATAAATTCGATCCCGGTCATTCCAGGCATCATTAGATCGGATATAACAAGGTCAAACTGGTTCTCTGAAAGCAGATCCAGGGCAGATTTTCCATCTTTTGCAATTCGAACCTTAAAGCCCGAATTGGAAAGAGTCTCATTCAGGATCGTCCTGAGACTAAGATCATCATCAACTACGAGAATATTTTTCATGATTACCCTATCTTTTAATCGTCATGATTTGATTATTGTTTTAAACGGCCTTGTTGTTCCAGGTAGATTTTATGCGCATGAGCATGATCAACTGCCTTGCTGACCTGGGTCTGAGCTTCAGGGTTTTTCTTGGAAGCCCCAGAGATAAGTTGTTTCTTTAATAGTGCTACTTCCTGCTCAAGCTCCATTATTTTCTTGAGTTGACTATCGTTGGTCTTCTTAAGATTATCATTCCTGATCGCTCTTTCAATGGAGGTAATGACCTGTTCCACTGAAAATGGTTTGATCAGATAATCATGAATATTTTGGCGTAATCCCTTGATAGCACTGCTGATTCCCGGGTAACCAGTCATTAATATGCTGATGATCTCGGGATAAATTTCCTTTACCATGGAATTCAGCGTGATCCCATCCTGATCAGGCAGCTGGATATCCGACAACAGGCAATCGATCTTGATGGCCTTGGCAACTCGCAGCGCCTCTGAAACGGAGAAAGCAGTGTGAACTTCATATCCGTGTTCGCTTAATCCATATTTAAAAATATCGACAATGGTCTGATCATCATCAACAAGCAGGATGGTTAACGGGCTTTGTTCTTGTGTCATTGTAACATCACCTACTGACTGGACTTCGTTTCACCTACAGCATTAAAAAGGTTTGAGCTCAACTTGGCAATGACCTTTTTTACCGAGTCAGCATCGAATGGATAGGTTAAAATAGAATAGGCCATACTCAAGTATGTTTTTGAACTCATCCCGCCACTCTCAAGCTCGTTACGGACATTAGCCAGGTGATGATCTAGACCCACCGGGTTTCCTCCACCAGCCAGGATGATCAAGGTATCATAGCCAGCCCAATAAATACGTTTATCCGGTCCGAGTTGCGCCGCGATCAGATTACGCCAGTCTTCTCTCAGTAAGGCAAGATCCAGATTCTGTTCAACGGATCCGGTTGCCACCAGGCGAGTCATAGCAAGGGTTACCGGACTTTCGGAGCTATCACTCAGGTTAAGCTCAGCATTGACCAGATCCTCGATCGCCCGGGTGGGATCCAGATCATTGAGTTCCAGAATACCTCCTGAATGGATCTTGCGGGACCCAATGATAGGTGCGATCTGGGTGGCCAAGATCTTCAAGAGGGTCAACTCATCATTAAAGGGATAGACATGGTCCTGGCTTTCAAGAATTACCAGATATCCTTCCAGGCTCCCCTGATACTTGATGGGCATGAATATGATGCGCCGGCAATCCCAGGGTAGTTCAAGATTTTTGCCATCAATATTGAGCTGTACTCCTACATTCGTCAGCACGGTCATATCTTCAACTGACAGGATCTGATCATTAAAGGTCGAGTCAGGTTTAAAATTAAAAATCTTTTTTAATTTTTTGGATTAACACTCATGTAGACAGCTTTGAATTCCTGGCCACCTTTTTGGCTCTCACAAATTAATGCAGAATGGATGTGCATACTCTCAGCCATGGTATCAAACAGCATTTCGACTGCGTATTTTTTCTCCCGCACCTGATATAGAATATTGCTGATATCATAGAGCATGGTGATCTGAGAAAGCATCCGTTTATTCTCAGTATGCAGAGATTCGTTTTCACGTTGCAGGGTGAGTTTATCCAGGGCATGGGTCAATATTTTATCAATTTCGTCGAGTTTGAACGGTTTTTTAATATAATCATAAACCCCCTGTTGAACAGCATCAATGGCTGAATCAACCGAAGCATAACCGGTGAATATAACGATTTGAGTATCAACGTCCTGTTGCCGGATCTCCTTCACCAGTTCCATACCGTTTACATGTGGCATCATCAGATCCGTAAACACTATATCAAAAGTAGTATGTTTTAACAGTTCAAGTGCCTCAACGGGATCATTCTTGCCAGTTACCTCATAGCCTTTCTCAGAAAGAAAATTTATCAGGATGGTCACGATCATCTCTTCATCATCAACGATCAATATTGAGATCTTATCTTTTCCCATACTCATTCCTTTGCCCTACTTTAAGGGCTCCACAAGCATTTCATTACCCTGGCGAAAAATACTTATTCCACCTTTTATACTTGTGCTAAAATATTTTTTGTGTCCGATGGTGACTGTCACCTTAGGATGTAATTGACTTCTGATCTTCACGGCCTGTTCAGGTGATTGACCAAGGGTATCATCGGCGAGTTCATCACACTCCTGTCGCATTAGCTCTACTTGAATTTCTGCTGCAGAGATATCCTCGCGTAGTTTTGCAATTTCCTGCTCACGTTCCTCGGAAATTGTATCCAGCCTCTGGCGCAATAGTTCAAGAAACTCTAATCGTTTTTTTAGTGAGTCCAAATATTGATATTCCTCTGCTAAACGAATCTTCCCCTGCCAGAGTTTGGACTGCTCTCCACTCATATCACTCTTCGTGAGTACCATTTCAGTGAGAATGTTCAGATCTGATCCGGCCACCAGAAGATCGATCCCTTTCTCGGCAACGGCTTTCCCGCCCCTCAATAATCCCTCATTTTCTGTTAAATGTATTTCGCCCCCAGAGGTGATGTTTGAATTGATGGCGGAATGCCTGATGACCACATTATTTTTCACACTGGCCGTAGCGTCTTGCATAAAGCCGCATACTAAATTATCCCCCGCAAGTATCCGGGCACGGTCTCGACCTAGAATACCATTATCAATTACAATGCTGCCATTTTTGGAATAAATCTCAGCAGCCTCAACGGTCCCCTTAATAAATATTGAATCAGTGGCTTCTACGCGAAATCCTGACCGTACATCACCATCGATCATCACCGTACCCTGATATTTCACATTACCCGTGCTGAAATCTACATCACCGTTAATATGAAATACGTTATCGACCACAATCTTGTCACCCTTGAGGATGGCTACGCCATCGATGGCAGCATACAGGGTCAGACCATCTTCAGAGAGAATCGTATTCTTACCAGCTGGAAGGACCAGTGGCTCATAATTCGAGGGTCCCTCGATCACCTGCCCCTTAACGGTAGTGGCTGGTTTACCAGACATTCCGGGAACCAGAGATACGAGTTGATCTCCTTTTTTTACCGCTTCAAATTGATTCAATCTCTTAAAATCTGCTTTTCCATCCACACTTATCTTGGGACGATATTTAGCGGAAATATCTACTTTCCAGATCAGTTCATCTGGTTTTGGGTCACTGCCGACCAGGCCTTCAGCGATAGGCAGTTCGTGCACCTTTTTTCTATCCGCTACCAGCCTTTTCAGCAAACCGGTATTAATTCCCACGCCAATGCCGGCTTCCTTCAGGGCTGATTCGATAACTGTCTGGCTTGGAAACTCATCGACGTGAGCACTGATGGATAGTAGAGCTGTCATCTCATCGGATGAGATGTGGATGGTTATTCTATCTGTTCTAAATACAGTCATTTTATTAATTTCGATATCACTTATCTGAGTACTGGAACCTGAGTTCAGCAGTTTTTCCACAGATGCATTTATGGATCACACCCACGATCAGATCGCCCTCATAGATCGGCTGGAAGAAATCAACACCATCTTCCGAATCTTCGTCCATTGGATCAAGGTGCAGGGTTCCCTGTATATTATTGCGGGCTTTCTTGATCACACCACCCTTCTGACGAATTTTCCGTTTCGCAAATTGATCCTTTCTTTCATCCAATTCTAAGAAATCATGTTCATCTATCATGTAAAATCCTTTTCATTATTTAGCTGAACAGGGAATCAATATCATCCTGGGAAATGGGCGTGTGATGAATTTCATCCTTGGTCTGTTCTTCAAATTCTTCCCGCACCGATCTTTTACGCTCCTGATCAAGATTTTCTTCGAAAACATCATAAACTTGTCTGCCCACCGAGTTAGAACCCCTGGCTTCCTCGAGCGAAGAAAAAAGATTACTGAATTTTTTATAGATGGCCCGGAGGATTCTGTTGGCATGCATAAGCTTTTGCGAGGTAATATCCTGAAACTGCAGCGCATTCACGATCTTATCAACTTCAGTTTGCATATATTTAGTGCTGTCTATCTGTATTTCCTTGTCCATACCGATTAACCCTTGTAGGGAAGTAGCTAAATTGTCTAAAGAATCCAGGATCGCAACCGTTGCTGATTCGGTAGCGCGGGTCACATCATCAATGCGATCGGAAGCGGTTGGAAGCTTGTGGGCACTGTCCTGCAACGAATTATTGATTTCGGTCATCGGGGGCATGATCCCCTTTATAAATGAATCCAGATCATCCAAAAACGGGATCACCTCATCGCTATACTTCAAAAAATCCTGCATAGCATTAATTTTAAGCAGGACTTCATCCACTTGTGAATTCTTTTCCAGCATAATTAGCTTCGATAACTCATTTCAAGATGCCTTTGATCTTTTGCTTTAATACTTCAGGAGAAAATGGTTTAACCATGTACCCGTCTGCTCCAATTCTAACGGCTGCAACCACATCCTCTTGCATACCCCGGGTGGTCACAACCAGAATTGGAGTGTCTTTATACCTGGGGTTTTCCCTGAGTTTGATGACCAACTTTTCACCATTCATCTCCGGCATGTTCCAATCTGTGATGATCAAATCGACGTCGGTATCCTTCAATTTATTCAGCGCATCGACACCGTTTTCAGCAGCAACAAGATCACTAAAGCCGATCTTTATGAGTGAGTTAGCAATAATTCGCCGCATGGTTGGCGAATCATCCACAAATAATACCTTCATATCACTCATGAACACCCACTTTCATACTGTCAGTCAACGTGTTCCGCCTCAGGGGAAATTTGATAATAAATACGGAACCGATATTAATCTCGGATTCTATTTCAACCAGCCCACCTAATTCTGAAACATTGGTATTTACAATGTCCATCCCAACCCCACGCCCTGAGACATCGGTGATCTTTTCTGTCGTACTGAACCCGGGTCGGAATATGAGATCGATTATTTCCTGAGGTTTCATGTTTGAGGCTTCATGGGAGCTGACAATACCTTTCTCAATACTTTTTGCAAGGATTTTTGCTGGATCGATCCCGGCACCATCATCTTTGATCAGGATCACGATCTGAGCACCCTCTTGATAAGCATCCAGACTAATAATACCCCGCGGTGATTTACCTTTCGATCTCCGACTCTCAGTGGTTTCGATCCCATGGACGATGGCATTTCTCAGCAAATGGATCATGGGATCACCAATGGCTTTTATCACTGAGTGATCCAACTCAGTATCTTCGCCTGAGATTACCAACTCGATCGCTTTATCCATTTCCCTGGCCATATCTCGCACGATCCGCGGAAATTTCCTGAAAACAGTGGCAATGGGCACCAGACGCAGTTGCAGCACACTGTCCTGGATCGCTGTGGCCATGGGACCGAGCGAGGTGTTCAGCAAGCCCAGTTCAATAGCTGTCGGGTGCTCTGGAAGATCATTAGCAAGTCTTTGACTCAGTTGCAGCAGACGATCTTTCTCGAGGACCAGCTCATCAGCCAGGTTCATAAGCTTATCGAGTCGCTGGACTTCGACCCGAATGGTAGGAACCAGGCGCTTCTGTTCTGTTATTCTACTTGGTTTTTTTCCAGCCACACCCAGCTGTGATCTGCTCTCTGAGTGTGTAATGTCCATGACAAATTGATCAATCAGATCTTCGGGGAAGCCTGCAGCGAATTGGGGTATGGAGAGCTTGGGTTTTACCTGAGCTGAGGTAGCTTCACTCGAGTCCAGCATGGGACGGGATGTAGATTGTAACAGGTCAGCAATAGCATTTTTTAGAGGGGACGTATTGTATGCACCTTCAACCCGATTCCCCACATCACCCACGAACATCTTAAACCAGTCTACAGATTCCCACAGGACATCAATGATCTTTTGGTCAGGTGTCATTTCAGCATTACGAATTTTATTGAGAAGATCCTCTGAAGCATGTGCCAGGCCAGTACATTCATCAAATGAGAGAAAGCCGCTGATACCCTTGATCGTATGAAATGAACGAAAAATGCGATTGACCAGTTCGTCACTGATCTGTGTCCGCATCAGCGCAAGGTCCTGGTACAATTGTTCGATGAGCTCATTGGTCTCAATGACATATTCATCCAGAATCTCGGTCATATCTCCTAATTCACCATACATTCCCATACGAACTGATCCGTTTCCTTATAAACCTTCAATATTTTCAAATATTGATTTGATGACTATGTTCCGGTGACTCACTGGTGCTCCCTTTGATGTGCCTGCTAGGTTCATTCTTGCTCACATATTCAGTAATTTTACCATTTCTCGAACAGCACCCCAATGCTCGTCCAGATCAAGCAAAAAGTCATTAAAATTTGTGTTCTGGGCTCTGACCGATCGAAGCTGGATCATTTCCCATGCTTCAGGAATGTCATCTCCTGTCCTTAGTTGCCGATACCCAAAATTCAAGCGAATATTATTGGCAATATAGTTTGCCAGTTGGACTAACGAGCCAGCTAAACGTAACTCCCCATCTTCGATGTTTGCCAGATTGTGGTGATGCCCAGTGACTATTTGAACGTGCTGACTCAGCCCCCACCTTTCGGCAATCCAACGTCCGGTCTGCTGGTGGGTCACACCAAAGATACGCGCTTCAGACTGGATCATGGAGATGCTCTCGGACATACTCAGTTTAAAGGCTTCTTCGAATTTGGCGGGTTCCAGACGGAAGAGGACCAATTGTCCAATATCGTGGAGTAGGCCCAGCGAATAGGGGCTCTCCTCAAAGTGGGTCCCCAACTCCTCATCCAACAGTTCTGTGATATGTCCAACAGCTATACTATGCTCCCAAAATTGCTTCCAATCAAGCGAAGTTTCAGTGCCTGATTGGGTCATTGATTTTAAAATTGAAAATCCGAGTACGATTCCTGCTAATTCACGCATTCCAATAATCACCACCGCCTGACGCAGTGAATTCACCTTGGTGGACATACCGTAATATGCTGAATTAGCAACTTTCAGGATCTTTAATGCCAGGGATGGGTCCTGTTCAATTATTGGGACCGTCTGGATCACAGATAGTTTGTCCTCGCGCATAATATTCTGAATTTCCAGAGCAATGGTGGGCAAGGTCGGGAGACCGACCAGGGATCGGATCCGGTCCTGATAGAATTTAACTTTATCTTCCATGTGGACCGGACTCTGTTTTGCGCCAGAGCGAACTATTTCCATGGTTGAAGATCATTTGCAATTTTTCACACGGATCCCGGTGCGCCCACTTTTGACCATATTTGGAGTGTTCACCATGATCATTCAGCTGGTTCGTTCCAGGCAGAGTTATCTGCCAAAGCAGAATTGACCAACTCAGCCGTAATTTTACTAACCCCGGCAACGGCGGATTCTTTTAGGCTGAGCGACCCCATATGGTTTATCTCCCGTGGCAGGCCTCGAGATGCCTGCCAGATAAAGGCAACCGCATCTTCAGTAAACGGGAAACTTTTCATAAACCCAGCGACCTGGAGACGGTGCAATAAATAATATTTCGTTTCTTTTTCATTAAAAGCTTTCAAGGTAATGGAATAGCGGATCTTTTCCACAAAAGTGGTATAAGCACTGTGTTTTAAACGATGTGCGAATTCTGGTCGACCAAAGAGGAGGATCGAGACTATATTTTGATCTTCCCCATGAATATTCGCAAGCAGGTCCAGGTCATCCAGGAGTGTTTTTGACTGGATAGTCTGAGCTGCATCAATAATGATAACCGGTTGTATTCCCTGGTCAAATAGTTCTGCCAATCCTGTGGTGATCTGGGTTACAACCTGCGTTGGGGGGGATGGTAACTTGCCATCAAAAAGTGTGGTACAGATCTCTCTCAGAAATGTGGTAGCGGACAGGTGTGGGTCACGGATCAAGCAGATCTTGTAGGGCTGATCCACCAAGGAGTCGATGAGGAGCTGTGCAAGCATCGTCTTTCCCGAACCGGACTCTCCAACTACCAAACCCACTTCCCGCTGTTCTATGGCGATCTTCGCCCATTCGAGAGCAGTAGCGTGGTTCTGGCTGGCATAATAAAAAGCTGGATCCGGAGTTAACTCAAAAGGTTCCTGGTTCAATCCATATTGTTCAAAACACAAATTCATATTATGAACAGCTCCAGATCGGGACCCAAACTGTTGCTGTCTGGATAGCTGGCTCTCACTTCATGGACGGCGGACCACACTCTGGTGGTCTGGATACGGTAATTCCGCAATTCCGGTTTTCCTCCTCTGGAGTCGCTTCATGCGATCAATGCATTTTCGCAGAAATCATGCCACCATTTTTTACTAAATAACAAGCCCCCCTTTAGATGCGTTACTAGCTGTTTTATCTACTCTTATATATCCTTTCTATTCCTTTGAAAGAATTGCGATCATGATTACCGGTAATATTTACCCTGTAAGCATGGAAAAATTTTCCCGGTCTCCTGAACCATGTTTTCGGTTAGCAATCAGGCACTCTGAGAGCATCAGTGCGACTTTATCATTCCTTGGGGAAGTCTGAAAATCCATAGTATCACAATAATTACTGTATAATTTCAAGCCTTAGAACTTTCGACCTCAATAGCTACTTGGAAAGAAAACTTTTATGGCTCCCACAGCAGCAACCTTTGAATCCTTCTTTTTTGATTATCCAGATGGGGTAATTCTCAGAGATCGGGATGGTACCATTCTTGAGATTAACAAGGCTGCCACTGATCTATTAAATTTCTCGAGAAACGATCTGATCGGTCAAAAAGATGTCCAGATCATTGATTTTGCCCGGATCGATCCTGCAATTGTAGATATGATGATCAGAAGTGTGTTCAAGGGTGAGACGTATACGGCGGATCTGTTCGCCAAACAGAAAGATGGTACCAGTATACCCATTCAATTACTCATGAATCGGATTCATTATCAGGGTGAACATGTCATCGCGTATACCATCCAAGATATTACCATGCGATTTGAAGTAGACATTGCCATGCGCGAGAGTGAAGAAAGATATCGGAGCCTGGTCGATCTCTCCCCCTTTGCCATATTCATCGTTTCTGGTGAAAAGATAGCTTATCTAAATCCGGCGGCAGTTGACTTGCTCAGAGGCGAAAATCAATATGATATCATTGGTCAGCCCATGTCCTCTTTTGTACTGCCTGAAGAGCATTCCAGCTTGATCCGGTGTCTGGAAGAACGTGAATTGAAGGGTCAGCGTGATCTAAAGCATACTCATTTTTTAGATATCAATAAGAATGTAGTTAATGTTGAGGCCATCTGCCTCCCCATCGTTTTTAAATCAGTTCCATCGACCCAGATCATCGGCCTGGATATCACCGAGCGACGCTTGCTGGAAGAAGAACTCCGGCAATCACAAAAGCTTGAGGCCATTGGTTTACTGGCCGGTGGTGTGGCTCATGATTTCAATAATATTCTCACCGGGATCATTGGGTACGCAGGTCTGGGTCTGGGTGTCTTGGATCGGGATCATGCAGCTTACAATTTTTTTCAACATATCGAGGTCAAATCCCAGGAAGCCGCCAAACTGGTGTACCAATTACTGGCATTCAGTCGCAAAGATATTTTATCATTCACCAAACTGGATCTAAATGATATTATTGTCAGCTCAGCAGATTTTCTGGGTAGAGTTCTCCCAGAAGATATTGACTACAACACATCACCTTGTAAAAATGAATGTACGATAAATGCCGACCCTGTGGCACTGCAGCAGATATTGACCAATCTGTGTGTAAATGCTCGCGATGCCATGCCAGGGGGTGGTAGCGTGACAATTATTACCGAGATTGTCCAGCTTGAGGAAAACAGGATCACTTCCTCCTTTGACTTTACGCCAGGCAGTTTTGTGAAATTAAGCGTCAGGGATCTGGGCATGGGGATGAGTGATAACACCCTCAAACACATGTACGATCCTTTCTTTACCACTAAAGGGATCGGTGAAGGAAGTGGGCTTGGACTTTCAATGGTCTATGGTCTGGTCAAACAGCATGGTGGCTTAATTCATTGCGAGAGCAAACTTGGAGAGGGCACAACTTTTGATATCTATTTCCCTTATTTAGATGCTCATCAATCAATTTCCAGTATCACTAAAATAGGTCAAAATCTCATCCGGGGCCGTGAAAATATTTTGCTGGTTGAAGATGATATAGATGTTCTCACTATTTTACAGGGTATTCTGGAATCGTCTGGTTATACAGTAAAAATGGCGAAAAATGGGAAAGTCGCCATGGATATTATCATGGATAACAGTTACCCCATCGATCTGGTTATCACTGACCTGATCATGCCTGAAATGAGTGGCACAGAGCTTTATAAACGTGTAGAACATCTGCCACACTGCCCTAAGTTCCTATATATTAGTGGTTATGCTCGTGATGCTGAGATCAAGGGGCTAAAATTGAGTCCGGATATTGAGTTTATGAAAAAACCCTTCACTGCCACAGAATTGAATCGAAGGGTAAGAAAGGTTATCGATAGGGTCAAGGAGTAGAGGGAGGCGTACTCAGGTACCTGTTGGTTTTTTATAGATCCTTTATGATCTTATCCGCAATTACATCGATGACACCTGGTGAATCATACTGATTGTTACGAATATTGCTAAGGACCTCCTGCATACGCGTGGGAGATAGACCAGAACTATGTCCCAGCGATTCAGCAGCGATCTTGCCAGCCACACTTGAGACAACCTGAGGTGAAGAATAAAAATCAGCTTCAATTTTTGTTTCAATTTCCTGGCGTTCTTCAGGACTAAGGGTCTCTGTAGTTGGTATTTCGGCTGAATAACGCAAAATTTCAGCATCACGCTGAAGCAAACTTCTCGCAGAATCAGATACATTTACCTGATCTTGAGGAACTTTCCGGGTCTTCGGTTCGGTTGCGGTAGGTGCACGGGCACCAAGATCATTTGATCTTTTGACCTGCTTCTGTTTTTCATTACGCTCTGCGCGTTGAAATTCAGTAGGAAGATTTCCAATATTCTTAATTGGGGGCATGATCAGCTCCTTAGACACTCCTGGCATCTATGATCGTTGGTTGCTGTATCTCTTTCATTGCATTCGTGGCCTCACCCCGATTATCGGCGATCTTTCCCATTTCTTTAACGGCATTCATCTTGCGCACGTGAAGAATATCCAATAGCTTGGCATCTGTTACAACAAGTGATTTCGCAATACTGCATAATTGCTTCACAATTTTAGATTTTTTCATTTCCTGCTCATCCATCTGGAGTGCATTTTTCTTTTTTTCGAGCTGTCGCAGCCGATCGATCCACAGATCACGGGCATCCAATAATTCTAAAATAGACTTGAGTGAAATGGTATCCGATTCATCCATTATTTCCTGGGTCTTGGCCATAATTTCATGAAAACAAACCAATTCCTGCTCCAGGAGTATTTGGGCAGAGTGAGGCATCACATAATCTGTGGGAGTCATCATATACTCCTCTCAAAGATCAGACCAGACACTTCTCTTAATTTGGACATGAGATTTAACATCTCTTCCCGGGGAATTTGTCGAATCTCTTCACCTGTTTTATCATCGGTGACTCTTATCACCGGATAGGGTGTACGATCATCGAAAGAAAATGAGACCTTGGTTCCTAATTTTTGAACCACTTCGGTAACATGTTCGGTAAGTTTAGCAAAATCGACTGCATTAACATCCAGTATAGCTGCATCTTGTGTATTTTCAGAGCTGTTATCTGCCTCATTCACTTCCTTTGCAGTAGTGACTTGTGAAACAGGTTCAACAACCGCTGTTGATACTACTTTTTTTGTGAGTTCTACGACTACAGCTTCCATGATATTCCTCCTTTACCTAGAAAAGGATCCTAGAAAACTTTGTTGACTTTGTAATTTATACATCATCTCCTGTAGACTTGTAAACTCTTGTCTTAATTGGTCCTCACGACGATAGAGTATATCATCCATCAATGATATACGATCCGATAGGTTCATTAATTGGTCTTCGATGTTATTCTGACTGCTGGTGATAGATCCACCAGTTTTAACATAATTTTCCAGATAACCATCCAGTTGAGTTGCCAGGCCATCTGCTGAATTGAAAAGATCTGCCACATAATTCGAATTCGTTTCGATGGCTGTGGTGAATTTATCCATATCAGCGATGGATAACATGCCCTGGGAATCAGCTTCAATTCCAACGGTAAATAAACGGGAATAATCGGAATTACTGACACCACTGACTTGATTCATGGTAAAATTCCGTAGATCGTAGACAATGGCACGGTAGGTGAAATCATCAGCTAACATACCCCGCTTAAATGTATCGGGATCCATCTGGGTCTTCTCACGCAAGTAGGTCATTGCTTCATTATAGGCATCGATAAAACCATTAACCTCCGTTTTGACACCTTCGGTATCAGCGACAACCGTAATGGTCTGGGTGGTGACGGAAGTATCCATCATTTTTATGGTCACTCCAGTCAGCGCATCCGTCACAGTGTTGCTGTCGCGATAGAAATCCAGACCGTTAATGTTAAATTTTGAATTCAACATACTGGTTGTTGTGCTGGTACCTACAACAGTAATATAACCACCTGACGTACCACTACTTTGAACATTGTCAGTAACACCCAGTGCGGATAAAAGGTTATCAGCTGAATCGGTAAAATCCATGCGATAGGTATATCCAGATGATTCACTTCTCAGAACCAGCCGTGATTTACCAGACTCTTCGGTCACCACTGAGGCTCTGACCTGTTCTTCAGAACCAATAGTTTCACCAGCAACAGCCGTATACATCGCACTATTTATGGCATCTGCGATCTGATACAAGGCTTCATCGTTACTCAAAGCCAGATTGGCGGCTGTCACTGTTACAGAAATACTCACTCGATTGTTCGGATCCAGATCTGTAGGAGAACCTACATCGATTGAAAACGTTTGATCTGTGAGAAAACCACTAAAACTGGTATCTGTATCGGTATACTGCTGTGAAACACGGGTGTCTGAGATTGCCAGGCGATCAATGGTGAGAGCATGATTACCTAATGCGGCAGTTGCACCAGCAGTGGCAGATAGAATATCACTGTCACTGGTTGAAGCAGAGCGAGCCGCAAATTGATCAGTTATGGGATCAGACAAGCGTTCGGCCTTCGATTGGAGCGCCGATAATTTACTATCCAGATCCGATAGGATACTTTTTCGCTCATACAATTTGTCCTGTTGATCCAATAGAGCGTTCTTTGGACGAGATTCGAAATTCATGTACTGCTCGACCAAGTATTCGATGGAATTTTGTGAACTGAAAAGTGAATTAATATCCATGATCCAACCTATCTGATGCTCATGGCCTGTGTCCAGGTCTTACGCAAATCCATAAGATGGACTCGTGCTGTATCAAAGTCCCGTCTATGGATATGATCCATGATCTCTGAATATACCCTATAAAACGTTGACGATATGTCTCCTGCTTCAAAGTTCAAGGAATTGATCAATTCCTGAACCGCTTCCAATGCTCTGCAATGGTCCTCTTGAGCACAAGCCCTAACTGCTGCCTCATAAATGTATGAGACCAGTTCTTCCGGGCTTGCCGTCATGATCTTCTGGACCAGGTAGGGATTGGTTTGAGCGTTTGGGGTCATACTATGGTTTGCCAACATTTTGTCATCTCCGGTAAATTGTCAAGTTCCATGCCACAATCCAGAGCTTGGTCTGACTTGTGACTAAACCTCTTTTAAACGCTGCTATCATTGAGATGGCGGTATCAAAGAGGTTTAAGACAAGGTTTACATAGTCAAAAATAATGCAGCTGGATGGGAAAGCCTTTCCCATCCAGCTGTCATAGTTTCCTTCCTTAACGGAAGAGAGAGAGTACTACTTGTGGTGCAGCATTTGCCTGGGCAAAGGATGAGATAGCAGTCTGCTGAAGAATCTGCAGCTTCATCACTTCCATTTGTTCCTTGGCAAAATCAGCATCTTCCACCGATGAGCGGATAGCTTCGGTATTGGTTGAAGCAACCGACAGGGTCTGTTCCTTGGAAGCCAAGCGAACCTTATACTCACCAACGTCCTGGATCTTACTAGCAAGCGTATCGATCGCAGTTGAAACAGTCGTAATGGCAGTACTGGCACCATTGGCCGTTGACAGATTGATTGCATTAATACTTAATGCAGCAGAATCTGAATCACCCAGTGCGATAGCCAATTGATCTGAGCCACCCTCACCAGTGTGGAATGAACCGGAATAGGTACCATCGATGAGACTACTGCCATTAAAGGTGGTCTCGGAGACAATATCCTCGATCTCAGCTACCAGTGCGGATACTTGATCATTGATTGCAGTACGTTGGGTACTGGACAGTGAGTAATCAGCTGCCTGGGTTGCTTTTTCTTTGACGGTCTGGAGAATATCCATGATATTCTGATAACCACCTTCAGCAACATTCAGTACGTTTTTAGCTTGACTTACATTTTGCAATGCAACATCCAAACCACGTTTTCTGGTCTCCAGGCTGCGAGCTAACTGATAACCGGCTGGATCATCTGCAGCTGAGTTGATCTTTTTGCCTGTTGCCAGACGCATTTGATGCGTTGCCATTTTATCACTGATATTCGCCAGTGAATTCATGTTCTGCATCGCTTGAATGTTCGAGTAAATCCTCATTAGTTCACTCATTTGAAACCTCCTTGTTTAGGAATGGGCTTCCTTGCCCACGTTGACGGTGATTGTGTTACGGTTTCAGGCTCCGTCACTTCCTCATATAAAACCGTGTTCAAAAAACCTTCACCCCGAATATCGCCTAAGCGGGCTAATCATTAGTTATTAGAGGATAACTGGTGGTGTCAGCGATTCAGGTGAAAAATATTTATTACTATTAATGAGGATTAGATCAATAATGATAGTCAACAGTATGAATACACACTATTCACCGCTTTATCATAGATTTTGCTACTGATAAATAAAATACGATAATATTCAGGAAGGCTCTTAAGCCAGCTTCCATACCACCCAGCGATAATGATAGACACTGGGGCTGACTGGGATATTGATCTGATGGATATTCTCCAAATGGAAAAGACTTATCCTGCAGGAGGTCAGGGTGATGAAGGGCAGAGTTGCGGGGTTCTCAGAGCTATTATTAATCCGGCGGATAATAAGTGTGTCTCCCTGAGCTCGTCGAAGGGTCTACACAGGCGGTTTACATGAAATCCAGCTTTAAACATTAATGTCCGCCAGTTTAATATACCATTTCTTTGTGAGGAGGTTTAAAGTGTTGAACACACGACAGGACTCAGAGGGAATCAAACTGGGGTTGTTGGACCGGGACAAAAAAACCCCCAAGTCTCCTTGAGGGTCTTATGATGACAAGAGCAGTCTAGCTAGTGATTGATCTCCTTTAGTTTCTCAGTCAGTATTTCATCAAACATTCGATCCAGGTGATCTTTCTTAACCTTCCATTGACCTCCTAACTTCAGGCCGGGAATCTTTCCCTGCTGTACCAGGCGGTAAACGGTCTGCTCCTTGATTTTCAAATAACCAGCTACATCTTTGATAGTCATAAAGCCGTTTGACATTTGTGCCTCCTTTCACAGATCAGAATACAAGGGAGATTGGTTGACCTCCCCTATTAGGTACTATTTATCTGAAAAGTGAGAGAACGACCTGGGGTGCCGAGTTGGCTTGGACTAAGGATGAAACCGCAGTCTGTTGCAGGATCTGCAACTTCATCACTTCCATCTGTTCCTTGGCAAAATCAGCATCTTCGATCACACTCCTGGTAGCTTCAGCATTCGTCACTGCCACTGAGAGGGTCCGTTCCTTTGAGGCCAACCGAACCTTATACTCACCAACGTCCTGGATCTTACCAGCCAAGTTATCGATAGCCGAGCTGGCAGTGGCAATTGCACCGCTGGCACCGTTGGCAGTGGATAGATTAAGGGAATTAATACTCAAAGCAGATGAATCACTATTCTGTAAAGTGATGGTCAACTGATCGGAGGCACCTTCACCTGTGTGGAATGCACCCGCATACCCACCATCAATCAGACTATCACCGTTAAATGTGGTCTCCTCCACGATCTCTTCGATTTCCTCAATCAAAGCGGCTACTTGATCATTGATGGAAGTACGCTGAGTAGTTGAAAGTGAATAGTCAGCAGCTTGGGTAGCTTTCTCTTTGATGGTCTGGAGAATATCCATGATATTCTGATATCCGCCTTCAGCTACATTCATGACATTTTTAGCCTGACTCACATTTTGAAGCGCAGCATCCAGCCCCCGACGCCTGGTCTCCAAGCTTCTTGCTAACTGATATCCAGCAGGATCCTCAGCTGCAGAATTGATCTTTTTACCGGTTGCCAAACGAAGTTGATGCATACCGATCTTTTCATTGATTTGACTCAATGAATTCATTGCCTGCATGGCTTGTACGTTTGCGTGAATTCTCATCAGGTCACTCATTTTGAACCTCCTTGTTTAAACAATGACTTCCTTGTCATCTTTCACGATCTTTATTCTCTCTCGTTAGACTGTGATCGTTGTCAGTCTGGTTGGTGCTTGGTAAATTTCAATAAACTTCAACACTCAACCATACTATCGGGGATGGATGCACATTCTTTAATACTTTTCAATAATGATTAATATATTCTGATGATATTTAGTAAATATCGATAATATTTAACTAGAATTAATGCTTTATAAAATCTGTATGCTACTGAATATATTACTGTTACGCCAGCCTAGCAGTCAACCCTATATTGACGCAACCAAGCCTCGCCTAGCATATTACTCCGGCGAACATTAGTCGCAGACTAAAGGTTATTATTTTGGGAGGCGAGGCCGCAGAGCGTTGCATTGAGCTCGCCGAAATGGCGCATAGTGTTGTTATTTATTACTTTACGTGTATTTGTCGTAAGCAGTTGTATTTAATGTTATAGGCATACTATGTGATTTTCTAAATACTTTTTGCGAGGTCATCAAGCTTGACTGGACACTAGTATTTTTACCCATCCTGGATCAAGCTAATATCACAATTGAATATTCATCTGAACAATTGAGTGACTATATTAAACCGGTAATTTATTGATTTTCAGTACTGAAGCTGATAGGATTTCTGAATGAAAATACTGGTAGTTGACGATATAAAATACAACGGCATCCTGGTTGTTATGGAACTCAGACACCTGGGACATGAGGTTATTTTTGTACTCTCTGGTATCGAAGCTCTGCGAGAGATAGCCACACCTCGATCCAATTTTGATCTGGTAGTGACCGATTTAATGATGCCCAATATGGACGGTATCGATCTGTTTAAAAACACTAATAATCTACCTCAGTTTAAGGACAATGCCCTTAATACACTGCCCCCATTCATCCTGCTTACCGCCTCAACAGATGTGAATCGACTGGTCGAAGCCAAGCTGATTGGTTTTTCCGACATCCTGTTAAAACCACTGGATAAACTGCGCCTGGGGGCAGCTCTGGACAACATCGTCAGTCAACAGGTGACCTTTGAGCGCACCCTGGGACAAACCCTGGAGTCAATCAAAGAAATGGTTTCCCAGATCAAATCCAGGCAGGATCTTGATTCGGCAAAAACCACCGCTGGATACCTGCAGGTTATTGTCAGCGATCTATATGCCTTTGTTGAAGCGGAAGACCCCGATGACACTTTTGAAGCTTAATGGAACATGATCTATGACGATTAGCTGGAAAAAAACCTGGGCTGTATGGTATTTTGGCTTTACAAAAATTCCATTGATCCTGTACGTTCGTCCCAAGGTCCAGATCCTCAATAGCGAGCAATGTATTATTCATATCCCGCTCAAACGCCGCACCCGGAATCATCTTAACAGTTTATATTTCGGGTCACTGGCTATCGGTGCGGACCTGGCCAGCGGCTTGTTGGCCATGGAGTTGATCGCAACCAGCAACCGGCGCATCAGCTTGGTATTTAAAGATCTACAGGCAGATTTTCTAAAACGGGTGGACGCAGATGCATGCTTTACCTGCCAGGATGGCGCAAAGGTCAGCTCACTGATCCAGAAGGTATTGGAAACCGGTGAACGACACCATGAGACTCTGAAAGTCCTGGTCACTGCCCCGGAAAAGTATGGAGCAGAGGTTCTGGCTGAGTTTTCTCTGACTCTTTCGTTAAAAGTTAAAGAGGAGCCTGGTTTACCGGCCTAATTGTCCTTTTGGGCGAGTATCGCGCTCAACTCGTTTGCTGAGGCTAACAATTCTATGGCTTTGATCACCACTGGGTCATGCTTCAATGAAGCTGCCACGCGGGCACCATTCCCACCAACAACGTTAGCGATCTCTGTTTCCAATCCATTAAGAATCTGGAGTCTGATCGCCTGGACCTCCTCCTGCTGTTGTACGAACTCCAAAGCTTCCATTTCGGTCTTTAACCTTTGAAGCTCAGGATATATGGAGCTGCTTGAGTCAATCAGATCATCAGTCCTAGCGATCCAGCGCTGTAGATCACTGGGTGGAAACGTACCATGACCTTCCATCCAAACATAGAAACTATCTACCTGACTGTCAGCCAGGTGGTGGGGTAAAGTAAGACCAGGGTTATGCTCCCCATATTCCAGGGCATATTTAAAGAAAAGTCGCTTTCTCCAAAGATTTCGTTCCAGACTACTCATGTTCAGATCCTTGACCTCCAGATCCGGGCTTACACCTCCTCCAGATGCAAAACGTCGATGATTGCCTGAAAAATAATCCTGGTCACCGTTGGGTAGCAGGTCTTCATAAATAATGTCAGCTGCGATCTCCCGTTTTTGAATCAATCGTCCACTGGGCAAATAGTATTTTGCAGTAGTCAGTTTCAGCCTGGTTTCAGGTGTGAGACGGGTGACTGTCTGGACCAGACCCTTTCCAAAGGTCGATTCGCCGATGACCACTGCACGATCATAATCTTGCAGGATGCCAGAAAGTATCTCAGAGGCAGATGCAGAGCCCCCATCCACCAGGACGGCCAGGGGAAGATTTTCATCCACAATAGGATTGCGCCGGGCATGGTATTTTTTATTTGCTTGGCGAACCCGACCACGTGTTTCCAGCAGGAGATCGCCTTTTTCGATAAAAAGGTCCGCACTCATGAGGGCGGCACTGAGCAATCCGCCTGGATTTCCACGTAGATCGATGATAAGAGCATTCAAATGGGTCTTACTCAGCTTGCGAATGGCCTGCTCCAGATCTTCTGCTGAGAATTTTGAGAAGTTGGATAGTTTCACATAACCCGTCCGTCCCTCCAGGAGACCTGAATAACCCACATCAGGAACTTTGATCAATTCACGTTCCAATTCAAAGGTCAGGAGGTCGTGCTCACCTGCACGCTTGATCAGTAGTCGCAGTAAGGATCCTTTTTTCCCGCGGACCATTCGTGCGGCTTGATCCAGATCCAGCTTTTTGGTCCAGACCGAGTCGATCTTGACGATCCGATCGCCAGCATGAATTCCCTGGCGGTAAGCCGGAGTTCCGTCCATGGGTGCTATAACGATCAGGGTATCATTCATTCGGCCGAGATGCATCCCAACGCCACCATATTCGCCAGTGGTGATGGCATCCAGACGATAGGAGTTATTGTCGTTAATATGCTGAGAATAGGGATCCAGTTCACGGAGCATGCCTGAGATGGCAGCCTGGGAAAGTTTCTCCGGGTCGATCTCAGCTACATACCGATCCAGGATAGTTTGATAGACCTTTTTGATCACCGCCTCACCCTCCACCCGCTCAGCCTTTGATTGAGTGAATAGGGTAGCGGACCACACCGTGAGCAAACCAAGGGCCAGGAGAGGGAGTGCGCTGCTTCTGAATTTCACAATCAATTAGCCAGTATATGATTGACCCGTGAAAGGATCTGCTGCTTTAAAGCCTCAATTGTATCCCGCCCGTCCAACACCAAAAACCGATGAGCCTCTTCGCTGGCCAGCTTTAGATAACCGTCTCGAGTACGTTGCTTAAATTCTACGTTTTCTGCTTCCAAACGATCTAATTCACGTTGATCCATCCGATCTTCAGCAGTTTTCAGGGGGGTGTCTACCAGGATGGTCAGGTCTGGCCCTACTGATCCAATAGCGACCTCAGCTACTTTCAGGATACTCGTCAGATCCAGATCTCTGCCATAGCCTTGATAAGCGATCGTGCTGTCAACAAACCGATCAAGCAAAACGATCTCACCTCGATCCAGAGCCGGGCCTACCTTTTCAGTGATCAGTTGACTTCGACTGGAAAAATAGAGCAGCATTTCAGTAATATGGCTCATTTCAACATTATCTTTGTCAAGCAGGATATCCCTGATTTTTTCAGATATCCTGGTGCCACCCGGTTCTCTAAAAAGGTGGACCGCATACCCCCTATCCAGCAGATCATGGTATAACATCTTGCATTGAGTGGATTTTCCAGACCCATCAATACCCTCAAAGCTGATGAAAAGTGGTCGGGGTGATCTCATTTTTTCGTTTTAGCCATCTGGATCAAGATCCATATATAATCATAGAAAGACAAAGCTGCCATTAACCAGGGAAGCAGCACAACAAACAGATAGGCTCTTTCCCCGGGCCAGGCGCCCAAAAGGGTAAACAAGAATATTATACCCATTCGATCCCATCTCAGGAAATACAGTCTGGGAATATGAATGGCCATGAGATCGTATTTCATCTGGAGATTGGTCAATAGATATAATCCAGATATCCCAATTAAAGCAGCTGCACCCGTCCACCAGTGCCCCTGAAAAGCCATGTGTAAAGCCAGAGCAAATACCAGGGGTAATTCTTCGATAAAATGTTTGAAGCGATTGGCAGGGACGGATCGATCCACAAATAAATGTAAATTCAACTGATCAAGGAAAAGCCAGAGGGCAACCAGGATGGCGGTTGAAAAATAAGCTCCAAAAAGCAGGGTGAGCATTCCCAACCCCTCGACACCGTAGCGTAACCTGGCCATCCAGGCGGCATCAATCTCACTATTCTTGAGTTGAGTGATGGCATAGTTGAGCAGTTTCTTTAGCAATTTCTGGGCAAAGCGTGGATAATTAAAATCATCCCGGGCATATTCAAATGCTTTGTCGGTTGTCATCCTGGTTTCCCTCCGATCATAATAACTACTTCACCTTTTATGCTGCGTGTGTCTAACTGTTCCCTGATCTCTGAAACCGAGCCTCGAATAAATTCTTCGAATTTCTTGGTGATCTCCCGCCCGATTACCACCGGTCGCTCTCCCATGTACTCGCTGATATCCCTGAGGGTCCGGCCGACCCGATGAGGAGATTCATACAATATCAGGGTCCGGGGGTCTTCGGCCAGTATTTTCATGCGGGTCTGTCGTCCTTTTTTACGGGGCAGGAACCCCTCAAATGTAAATCGATCAGATGGCAATCCGGCAGCTACCAATGCTGCCAGCATAGCTGATGGACCTGGGATCGGCACCACTTCCAGTCCTTGCCGGACTGCCGCCCGAACCAGATAAAACCCCGGGTCACTGATGAGCGGGGTTCCAGCATCCGAGATCAAAGCCAGATCATCACCATGCTCCAGTTTACGCAATAGACCGGGAGTGGCCTGTTCCTTGTTATGATCATGGTAAGACAACATGGGGGTCTTGATCTCATAGTGTTTTAACAACACACCGGAAACCCGGGTATCCTCAGCGGCAATCAGATCTACCTTTTTTAAAGTATCCACAGCCCGAAAGGTAAAATCAGCAAGATTACCAATAGGTGTAGAGACAATATATAGTTTTCCAGCAGGCATTTATTCAATTTAACTGCCACGAAGACACGAAGTCACAAAGTTTCACTAAATCTTTGAAGAGCTATTTATTCGGGATCTTTCGGGTCTTCCTGATTTTGGGGCAATAATTTAAAGATCGAAGGAAATGCCTTGAGCCAGGGGTAAATCCTTGCTCCAATTAATGGTATTGGTTTGTCGTCGCATGTAAGCCTTCCAGGCATCAGAACCTGATTCTCGCCCGCCACCAGTCTCTTTCTCGCCGCCAAAGGCCCCACCGATCTCAGCACCTGAGGTTCCAATATTCACATTGGCAATCCCACAATCAGAACCGACATGGGATAGGAATTGCTCTGCATGCTGCATATTCATGGTAAAGATAGCTGAAGAGAGTCCCTGGGGTACTGCATTATGAATATCGATGGCTTCATCAATGGTCTTAAACGGAATTATGTACAGGATGGGAGCAAAGGTCTCTCTCTGGATGATATCCCAGTGATTTTCACCAATAACAATGGTGGGCTCCACGAAATAGCCGGATTTTTCCTTGAGGGCTTTCCCACCGGCGACAATTTTGCCACCCACTTGTTTGATCTCGCTGATAGCCTGTTCATAGACCTCAACTGCCCCGGCATCTACCAGAGGTCCCATGAGGGTATCTTCTTTCAATGGGTCACCGATCCGGACTTGACCATAGGCTTTCACCAGTCGCTGGACAAAGCTGTCCATGATATTTTCCTGAATGATGATCCGGCGCGTAGAGGTACAACGTTGTCCGGCAGTCCCCACGGCCCCGAAAACGGTGGCAGGGATGGCCATATCCAGATTGGCAGTGTCATCAATGATAATAGCATTATTGCCACCAAGCTCCAGGATGGTACTTCCAAAACGTTTGGCGACTACTTCACCAACGTGGCGCCCCATGGGTGTGGAACCAGTAAAGGAGACCATTGGAATCCGCTTGTCATTTATCAGGCGTTCACCAATGACCGATCCGCGACCAATCACCAGATTAAAGATTCCCTTATAGCCATTTTCTTCCAGAACCTGATTGCAGATATTTTGCACGGCAATACCACACAGGGGGGCTGTTGAGGAGGGCTTCCAGATGGTGGTGTCACCGGCAATAGCAGCCAGAAAGGAGTTCCAGGCCCAGACAGCCACCGGAAAATTAAAGGCCGAGATCACACCCACCACTCCCAGCGGATGGTATTGATCATACATGCGGTGTTGGAAACGTTCGGAGTGCATGGTGCTACCATAGAGCATCCTGGATTGACCGACGGCAAAATCGGCGATATCGATCATCTCCTGGACCTCACCGTCGCCTTCCTGTTTGATCTTACCCATCTCCAAGGCCACCAGACTTCCCAGGGCATCCTTTTTCTCACGCAGTGCCACGCCCATTTTGCGGACTAATTCACCGCGAATGGGAGCGGGCACCTGACGCCATTCCTTGAAAGCTTCGTCAGCTGCAGCAACGACCTGTTCATAAGCTGCTTCAGTACACTGATACACATTTGCGATCACTTCGCCGGTTGCCGGATTGCGAGATTTTAAAACGTCTGATCCCGTGGTTGCCAACCATTCACCGGCACCTATACTGGCACCTGCATTAAATTCTTCAACACCTAATTCTTTTAAAAAGTCCACATTATCCTCACTCATATTAATATTAAATATTTTGGATTCCTGTTTCGAGATTATTGCTGTTCCACAATTATAAGTCTCAAATCCGATTGACATATTCTTTAAATTTAATTCCCAGGGTCTTCAGCTCGGCCAGAACGGGCTCGTAGATCATGGGATCAACTGGAATTCGCACGCCGCTTAGATCGATCTGGTCCTGGAGGATCAGTTTTGAGACGATGGCCAGGGGTAATGAAACCGTGCGAGACATAGAGCTGTCTCCCCCTGGAATCCCGTAGTCAACCAGAGTGGAAGTAATCTTTTCATCATGATCCGGAAAGCTGGCTCTGAACCGGTGCTGGAGAGCAATCATATCACGCTCTCCCTCAGCATAAGCCATTTTTTCACTCATGATCCTGGCCAACAGATCAATGGCGGTTGCGTCCTCACAGTCAAACAGACCCTGATCAAATAGTCCCAACCATTCCAAAGCCTGGATAGTATTCGAACTTTCAGCTATTCCCAGTTTTTCGGCTATCTGACTCCGGATATGATCAGGATCAAAATCATTCAGATCTGCCAGAATCTCGGCATAACTGGTCATCCCCTGCTCAATATCAACATCTTCCAGAAGATTTAATGCCTCAAAGGCCAGGATGTATTCATGCCAACCGGGATAGCGCAAAGTTCCTCTCAACAGCAATTCTATATGCCCAAAACCATAGCTATCTTCATATGAAATCGAGTCACGGTTGGGATAGGCTTCAAATTCACGACCATCGATGGTCATGGTTGTGGTTGAATGAAAGAGCTCTTCCGCACTGACCTTTTTGATAGACCCGTTCTCGATGTACTGCGCTGAGCTTTTGCCAGCCAGCAGGACGCCTTTGGGGCTCCAGGAAAATTTATAACCAAACGGATTATCGTTTGCTTCTGGAGCTGGTAAACCACCACATACTGAAACAAATTCGATGATCTTCCCCCCGCGTTCTCGAATATCATGAATGATCTGCATAGCAGACATATGATCGATTCCCGGGTCAAGTCCCATCTCGCACAGAAACAACAGGCCCTTCGCCCGGGCAGCCTCATCCAGCGTTCGCATTTCATCTGAAACGTAGGATGCATTGACCATGTGCTTTCCAGCTGCAAGACAATGTTGGGCAACAATACCATGCAGGACATAAGGCAACAATGACACCACCAGGTCTGATTCACCGATCAATTTCCCCAGGTGTGCCGTATCATTCACATCCAGGGCAGCAGCAGTTCCCCTGGGGTGCTTGTTGATGGCTTTAAGTGCATTTCCCTTCAGGAGATCTGCCACAGTGAGTTTGAAGTCAGTATTTTTGAACAGATAGTCAATTATGGGCTGTGATACAAGGCCAGCCCCCAGGATCAAAACGTGTTTAGTCATGAGATTGTGTTATACTTTCAGAAATTGTTCCAGGTATTTATAATCAGGTGCCAGTTGACCACCATGGGCGATCACTGCTTTTTTTACTTCAGGTGGCAGATCCAAATCCGCAAATGATTTTGAATAATCGCAGGCACCCAGGGCTAACACAAACGGTAGTAAGGCAGCGCCAAATGCTTCCGAAGCCTCTCGGGGCAACTCAGTTGGTAAATTATCAACTGCCATGAGCAGGACACCTTTTCCATGGAAACCCATTTTCTTTTCACCAGTTTCCGGATCATACACATAGACTGGATCAGGACTCAGGGTAGCCCCCGAATTGAATTGGATCGCCCCGTCGATGTCGCAGGTGATATCACCCACAACCATCAATGAAGGTGAGTTTTCATAGTGGGCTTTGATCTCATCCAATGTGATCAACCTGGGGTAAGGTGTATCCCAGTAGATACAACTCACCAGGATATGCATCTTATTGAGATATTGATTAAACTTTGAGCGGTATTTCTCGGGATGCTCAAAATAGTCCTGAAGCACAAAATTATTTGCCGGATCAAGGGGCTCGAACATATCGACTTCTTTGAATACAACCTTCACGATCTTCCCTGAATAGCTGGCCAGATCGGTAGTAAGTAAATCAGCAGCAGGTAGTTCCACCGAGGGGAGAATATCGAGAATCTCCTGGGCGCCTTTCGAAACGTTGCCATACCCTGTGATCCCGACCACGATAGCGGGCTTATTGACCAACCATTTTGCAATCTCTGACCCAATGGCTTGAAAAGCGGTCCTGATCTCGGCCAGATCCTGATAATCCTGGGCCTGTTTGATCTTGAGAAAGGGGCTCTCGATCCCCAGAATTTTCTGACGTTCTCCAAATGACCACAGAGAATTAACCATGCCAGCCAGCCCGGCGTGTCGTCCAAAAAATACCAGACGGCGATCTTGATCATCACTGATCAATTCATAGTCCAACAAGGTCGCTCCCACAGCCAGAATATGCTGCAGCATGGGCATGTTATAGTCCTGCCCTTTGATGGTATGGGAAAAATAGAGATAGGACTGGTTGGCATGAATATCTTTAATCGCTATCTCCTTGACGGCCATGACCAGATTGGCGGCACTGAGATCAGCGGACATCTGGATTCCCAGGGAATGAAACTCATGGTCCTGAAATTTGCGTTGTGCGGAGGGTTGGACAGTGATGGATAGTTGGGGGTTCTCATTTTGTAATTGCTGAATCTGGATCGGTGTCAGCGGGATGCGTGCCTCCCCCGGTTTGTGCTCAGCTATGATTCCAATTTTAGCAGTCATCAGTGCGAATTTCCTATCGTTAACAATGCAGGCCCAAATGAGCCACGCAATATAGTTTGGGGGATTTATTTCTCAAGCTTAATGCGTTCAAGTTCCCCTTATTTAATAAGCAGTTTTAGTATTTTTCGTTATCCACGATATGGATCAGCATAACAGTGGGTGCTGTTTCCAGAGGTATGTGATGGTTTGGCAACTACGGTGCCTATAGCTTATTAAGGGAATGGATCAACTCCATGGATTCCACCCCACAGGGGTTGCCTCTCCAGAGTAATCAGTGAAGATTGTTAAGGTTCCGGCTACACAGAGCTGTTGCCCAATAATTTCTGCAATTTATTTTGAAGTTCCTTCAGTGTGTAGGGCTTCTTAAGAAAGCCTGCCAAACCCTGACCCACGAATTTTTGCGTCGCATCCTGCTCATTATAACCACTACACAAGATCACTTTTACCGCTTCATCAAGCTTATGTAATTCTCTAAAAGTTTCATGACCGTCCATGATAGGCATGGTCAGATCCAGGAGCACACAGACCACATCACCAGCATGTTCCTGATAGAGTTCAAGCCCTTTCAGACCATTTTCAGCCGCGTAAACCTGATACCCATATTTTTCCAGCATGAGTTTACCCACCACTCTCACAGATTCTTCATCATCTATGATCAGGATCGTGCCGCTACCTTTAAAGGGTTGATCTGTAGCATGTCCTGCACCCTTGTTTGGATGCATCGTAGCAGCATCCATGCTTACTGGGAATAATACTTTGAAAGTTGTTCCCTGGTCAACCTCAGTGTAGATCTTGATCGTTCCCAGGTGCCCCCGGACAATACCAAGGACGGCTGCCATCCCCAGTCCCCGGCCAGTAAATTTCGTTGTAAAGAAGGGATCGAAGATCTTGGAAAGGGTGTCCTGATCCATCCCACAACCTGTGTCAGAGACCTCCAGGTAAACATATTGACCCTCTGGAAGTAATTTATCTCCGGAGATTCGCAGCGCTTCAATTCCTCCATCAAGGTAGATCCGATCACAATCCAGGACCCCTGCAGATAGTGAGATCATGCCATTCTGATCCCCGATGGCATCGGAGGCATTGGTGATCAAATTCATGATGACCTGACGGATCTGAGTTGCATCTCCCTCAATCCCAGGCAGATTTTGGGCGATGTTATACTTTAGAATAGCTTTTTTTGCCGTGGAGACCTCCAGGATATGGGACATTTCTCGAAGTAATGCACCCAGGTCCAGCGTTTCTACCACAAAGCGCCCTTTCCCGGAGTAAGCCAACATTTGCTTCGCCAGGTCTGCCGCTCGTCGGGAAGCTTTTTCGATCTCCAAAATATTATTACGGGCTGGCGACATGGGAGCTAGTTCCGTAAGTGCCAAATCAGCATTACCCAGGATTGACATGAGTAGATTATTAAAATCATGGGCGATCCCACCAGCTAGAACTCCCAGGCTTTCCAGCTTCTGGGCGTGTTGCATCTGACGTTCCAGCGATTTTCTGGCTTCTTCAGCTTCGAGACGTTCGGTAATATCATGAACAATGATGGATAGGACCATTCGCCCCTCCAGAACCAGAGTACTCTGATATATCTCAACATCACGTAACTCCCCACTGGCCAAGCGGTGTTTAAATATGAAGTAGTTCTGGTCATTCGCTTTAGCTCGCGCCATTCGGTCCTTAATTTCAGCAACTGGCAGGACATTGATCTTACTGATATGCATGCCCACCAGATGTTCGATACTGTAGCCATAAAACTTGCCTGCCGCTTGATTTGCAAATATGATATGACCAGATTCTGGATCCAGCATCATGATTATGGCCTGGTTTTTTTGAAAAAAGGCACGATAACGCGCTTCACTCTCTTTGAGAGCAACCGTAGCCAGGTGCTTGGCAGTAATATCAATTCCCACACTGAGGAGTCCAGCTATGTCGCCCCCTGAATTGCACAGAATGCTGTTATTCCAGTGAATCAAGCGCAGCCCACCTGCTTTGGTGAGGATGGGGTTTTCATGCTCAGACGCACTAGGCAAATTCTTCAACGCATCCATAAAGACTTGAGGGATACTTTCCTGCTCATCTTCAGGAATGAACAGATCGAACCAATTCTCACCAATTACCGCTGCCCGTTGGTAACCAGTAAGCTGTTCAGCATAGTCATTAAATGAGGTAATATTGGCATTGACATCCAGAGTAATGATCAATGTGTTGGCGGTTGTAAGCAGGTTTTCCAGGTACTCCTTGGCGACCTTGAGCTCAGATTCTACCCGCTTGCTCTTACTGATATCTTTTATGGAAACCATTCCATGGCTTCCAACTGTTCGTTTCCCGGGTAGATCTTCCAGACCCAGGGTGATACTGATCAGCACTTCCAACTTTTCTCCCGTGAGGGTCTGAACTTCACCTTCGGAGCTGTATTCCCGAAGATCCTTGGTAAGCACAATGATCTCCTCTTTCAAAACCTGGTAGGTCCTTTCGGTAAAGGTTTTGTGCAGGTTCTGAATGAGATCTGCTTTAGAAGTGGCTTTGAACATTTTAACACTGGCTTTATTCACATCCAACACCACCAGCTTTTGACCGATCGTGCGGACTTCATCAGGATGTTCATCCAGGTATTTTCGAAAATCAGTGACACCTGATTTTTTGAGTTGCTCCAGGTGATCGATGATGGGGCCAAAATCCTCTTCCCATAGTGATATGGGAGATTCCTCGAATAGTTGGCGGAAATTACGCTCACTCAAACTCTGCTTTGTCTCCAGTTCTAATTTTCTCGAACGGTGTAGTCGCAAGGCGGCCTTGACTGAGGCAAGCAGTTGGGATTCAGCACATCCTTTTGGGATGTACCCATAACAATCCAGGTCTTCAATTTCCAGTAATGCTTCAAGAGCCAGGTCGGCACTGATTATCAAGAGTGGTACATCATACCTGGCGAGAGCAGTGCCAGCCATTCCAAAAATCCGAACATTATCCTGATCATTAATTTCTACCAGAATAAGATCAATGGCGACATCAGCTTTCAGCAGAGATTTGATTTCAGCTATTTTTGAGACTGATGTTACACCATAATTATGTTTTTGCAGCGTTTTTGTTTCAGCTTGAGCAGATCGAGTTGCAGCCTCAATGATTAGGATTGATTGCGTTGATTTTTTCTGCATGGATCATCTCCCCACGATGATTTCTCTCTTTCACTCTATATGAGTATCGTCCCAGGAACAGAATTCATAAGAAAACTAATCCAGCCTGAAGATGGTCATCCTCATGACACTCAAAACCCGGCAGACTCAATTTAACAGGTAGGTCAGAATCTGATACACTACCTGGGATGGTTGATCCGGATCCAATTACGGGTCATTTGTGCCAACCAATCATCCTCCAGAACTGAATTCGGGTATTTCCCGGCCAGCAACCGCTGTCGGCAGGCTTCAAACAGGATCACTGCTGTTGCAACTGAAACATTGAGACTCTCTACCATCCCAAACATGGGGATCAAGATATTTTTATCTGCCAGCTTTGTCATCTCGGTTGAGACACCGCGATTCTCATTACCCAGAATAATAGCAGACGGCAGGGTCCAATCAATATCATGGATGGGCACCGCATCGGCACTGAGCTGGGTGGAATAAATTTTAAAGCCCCGCTCTCTCAGATCACGGGCGACTTTTCCAGCATCAGAATATTTATGTTGTTTGACCCATTTTGCACCAGATGCCGTCACTTTGGGGTGTAATTTTGGGAAATTCTCGCGGGTGTAAAGCAACTGCACGGCATCGATCCCCACGGCATCAGCGGATCGAAATATTGCGCCTACATTGTGCTCATCATGAATGTTTTCAATCACCAGGGTCAGATCAAGCTGCCGATTCCTGACCACCTGTTGGATGGTGGACAGACGTTTCTCTGTCACCATGGTAGTCATTTGATCCGGAGTTTTGATCAACTGAGGATCATTTTAATTTTACAGCGGTACCAAAAGCCATGACTTCCGCAGTACCCTGCATGATCATTGCCGTGGAAAAACGCACACAAACGATGGCATCGGCACCCAGATCGGCGGCTTTTTGCTGCATCCGTTCAATGGCCTGATTGCGGGCGTGTGCCATCATTTCGGTATACTCAGGGACTTCGCCTCCCACAATGGTCCGTAATCCTGCCACAATGTCCCGCCCAATATTGCGAGCCCGGATCGTGCTGCCAGTAGCAACACCAAGATGTTCTATGATCTCTTTCCCGGCCACATGCTCTGTGGTATACCATGCTACCATTTCTCCCTCCTGAAGGTTTCTTTGTCTTTCAGCTCATTTTTCTGGATTAGAACATAGATGATTCCAATAACCAGAGCTAGAATCAGTATTATTTTCATACTCTCCCTTTCAGTTGAACAGTTCCAAACAATCAGGTCGTGTTGGCTCCATCGCTGTCTGACTCTTTCCCTAATTCCCGCAGGAGGGTCAGAGTATATATTCCGGCATCGTGACGATCTGCCCAGGCAAACTGGATGGCATAGTGACCGACCCATTTAAAAGATTGCAATTCATAGGTCGTGTCAGATTTTAACACTGGGATACCAAAGGTCTTATTCCCAAACAGGTCACTCTCGCCTGAACAATTGGCGCAGGGACACGCATCCCGGAGCTTATGAAAGTCGATGAGAGATTCAACCCCATCGTCCCAGCGGATTGCCAAGCCGACCGGTAATTTTATAATTTCTGATATTTTCATTTGAGTTGATCCTTTCAGGGAAAAATATAACCCCTCAGATGGAATGTTTATAGCTCATAATCCTTGAACAACATCGTTCCTTTACCTGGCGAGTATAAGGGGGCTAGCTTCAAGCTGTTCTGTTATTGCAAACCGTTTATCGCCTGGATATATGATGGCCACCTGTTTTAGTTTCAGATCATGGAGTGCGTGACGGATGGAGGGCGTTATGTCGAGTAGGCCTGTCGCCATCATAGACAGCCTGATGGCGCCAGGCCTACTCTACATTAATCATGAGACCTTGAACAAAGCTAAAAAAGCCCCGGTAAAAACCGAGGCTCGTTTGAGTTATTTGGGTTGTGCGCTATTCGCTGTGTTCCTCAATATAGGCAGCTTCACGCTTCCCTTCTTCCTCATCCACAAATTTGAAGAGCACGGCACCAATGACAAACAGCAACACGATGGAGCCAATGCCCCAGCGAGAGGCGATCTGACCAATGGCTTCCATCTGTTCCGGCGTATTCGCCAGTGGACCCAATGTACCCTTGATGGTCAACCCCACCACACCAATGAGCAAGGGTCCCAGGATGGCTGCAAATTTACCCAGCATATTGTAAAACCCGTAGAACTCACCCTCCTGGCCCTTGGGGATCAAGCGTGAGTAATAGGAGCGGCTCAGGGCCTGAATACCACCCTGGACCAACCCGATGGCAATTGCCAGGGCATAAAATTCAATTGGTTTGGTCATCAAGACACCGTAGAAAGTGATAATGATATAGGCAAAAATACCGAGATAGATGGCTTTGCGGACACCCCATTTTTCACCTAAACGACCAAATACGATAGCTGCCGGGAATCCTACAAATTGAGTGATCAGCAAGGCAATGATGAGAGAATTTGAATCAAATCCAATGGACATACCATAATCAACGGCCATTCTGATGATGGTATCAACCCCATCGATATAAAACCAGTAAGCGGCTAAAAATAAAGAGACGGTTTTTAAATGTTTGATCTTTTTCCAGGTATCCAGATACTGTTTAAAACCAGCTTTTATCAAAGCCAGGCTCCCCATGCCATGGGTAGCTTTTTTTTCTTCCACCCAGAATATGGTGATTAGGGTAAACCCACCCCACCACAGGGCGACCGAAATAAATGAATAGCGTACCGCTTCACCGGGACCCGATAAACCAAAAGTTTCCGGCATGAGCGTCATGGCCACATTCAGTGCGAAAAGTAACCCGCCACCTAAATAACCCATACCAAATCCAAGACCTGAAACACGATCTATCTCATGCTCACGAGCCACACTGGGTAATAAGGCATCATAAAAAATATTGGCACCTGAAAAACCAATGATACCCATGACATAAACGAAGATAGCCATGGCCCAATCACCCTGCTCTACCAGGAAGAGACCAGCAGTCATCAAGGCACCCATATAGGCAAAGAAGATCAAGAATTTCTTCTTGGCTGAGCCTTTATCAGCAATAGCGCCCAGGATTGGAGCCATCAGCGCGACGATGAGACTGGCTAACGAATTGGCAACACCAAGTTGGGCCGTACTGACATTCACATCGGCGCCGGCGCTCCAATAATCCTTGAAAAAGATGGGGAAGAATCCAGCCATAACAGTTGTCGCAAAGGCCGAATTGGCCCAATCGTACATGGCCCAGCCCCAGATTTGTTTTTTCTTATTATCCATGAGTTATCCTCCGTCTGTAATAGTTCGAGCTCACACTGCTGAAAATATTGAACAAATTTTACATCTGAATTGAGTTGACTTCAGGGGCAATATAGGCGAAGCGCTTGATAAGTGAAGGGATTTCTTAGTTGGGGAGGGGCATCAAATTCATTGGGAAAAATGTTTAGACCACAGATTCACCCAGATTTTAACAGCTTAAGTTTTATAAAAGATCGGGGTTTGCTATTAAACCGACGACAGATTAGTGGTACGGAACGGACATTGAGGCTCTCGAAATGGAAGTGGCTATAACGAATAGATACAATGACTTCGAGCCTCAACATCCCAAAATAATATTCTTTAGTATGCGACTAATGTTTACCGGAGTAATACCTACCCGATGAGACATAGGCAAGCGCATGAAAATTTAGATTCAAACACCTGCTTTTGCTCCATGCTAATCTGCCTGCCAGGTGTATTTAGCAGAGGGTAGAGGGTTGTGCATCCGTAGCTGAAAGATCAAAGTCCTCCTAACACGTCAGGGACTATACCGTGATCTTGGAGATTGTGAATTTCCACATCCAGGCGAAACCGGCAATGGCCAGGAACAACAGACTGAACCCTAGGCCCCAATTGCCAAAGATCATGTTTCCCAGGGCAAAGGTGGTCCCCCAGATCATGGCTACACCAGCGATCCAGTTTCCCAGAAAACCCTTTGAGACCGGCTGCAGGGTGTGCTTGATCTGACCTTCGATAGGTGACCACCATCCGCCTGGTTGGACTCTCTGGTAAAAACTGACCAAGGTCGCTTCACTTTCCGGTTTGGTCAGGAAAGTGACGGTCAGCCAGGCGATGATAGATACAGGGACGATGATCAATAACTTCAGGTGAAATTGCAAAGTGATGCCGAAAAATATTGGATCCGGTCCAAATAGTTCATACTGCAGACCGGCGGCCGTGGTCTGGTAGTAGGCGACAACTTCAAACATGACCGCCATTAACAAGGACGTGGTTAAAGCGGTTATCTCGGTCCAGGCATTGATCCGCCACCAGAACCAGCGTAAGATCAAGACTAAGCCGATCCCGGCCCCCATGGCAGCAATAAACTTCCAGGCTTTCTCAATACTTTGCATCTGCATGGCGGTGTAGGCAGCCAATAACATCAATACCACTGTGGCTATTTTGGAGATGACCACATAGTGGCGTTGAGCGGTATCCTGGTCCTTGAAGGCTGACTCTGGCTTAAAAAAGCGCTTGTACACATCGTTGATGATGTAGGAGGCCGACCAATTCAAATGGGTATCAATGGTTGACATGAATGCGGCCAAAAATGAGACCACCAGAATGCCGCGCATCCCGCTGCCCAACAAAGCATTCATGACCAAAGGATAACCCGCTTTACTTCCCAATTCATGGGTGGAGAGATCCGTGAACATAACGATCGAGGCCAGAGCTACCACGATCCAAGGCCAGACCCGTAACGCATAGTGAGCAGTATTATACCACAGGGTTGCCAGGAGTGCGTGGCGTTCATCTTTGGCCGAGCCCATCCGCTGAATGATATATCCACCACCATCTGTATTGTGAATTGACCACCATAGGATGGTCATGTAGACCAGAAATTGGGAGAATGGTGATTCCCAAAAAGCCACTGTAAAGAATCCTGCATCCGGGATGGGTGGGATAAAGCTCAGGGTGTTCTCCGTGACGATGGGGGTGACCGCCAATTGCTGCTGCATGCTTTTGAGAGTCGCGCCTAGTTCAACTGATCGCAATGAATCGGTGGCCATAGCTAATTGTTGTGTGACCTGCTGGATCCCGATCTCAATGGCGGCGTGCTCGCCAGTAAAACTACGCAGTTTTTCCAGTAGAACATCCATTCCGCCCACATGATTGACCGCAATGATGGCCAGGGCGATGGAACCGACCATGGCGATGACAAATTGAACCATATCGGTGACCACCACACCCCAGAAACCTGAAAGCAATGAGTAGGATAAAGCAATCACCACACAGATCCAGACAGCCGCCCATTTATCCACATCCAACATTACTGCAGCGATGGAGGCCATGGCATTGATCACCCAACCCATAACAATAAAATTGTAGAGGATGGCAAAGACACCCGCTTTAAACAATCTCAGACCGGCTGCTGGCTTTCCTGAATAGCGGACTTCGATGAGTTCATTATCGGTGAGGACCTCAGCTCGGCGCCAAAGGCGGGAGAACAGGAAAACACCTAACAAGCCCGCTAATAATTGATTCCACCAGAACCAGTTTTGCCAGATCCCGGGACCGCGAACAAATTCGGTCACCGCCAAAGGTGTGTCAGCAGCGAAAGTTGTGGCCACCATGGAAGTTCCGACCACCCACCAGGGCAAGGTTCGACCCGCCATAAAATACTCGCTGGTTGAAGTAGCTGCACGCTTATAGAAATATAGACCAACCCCCATGGAGAAAGTGATATACGCCCCAATTATGAACCAATCAAGTACAGACAGAGCCATGGCTTACCTCTCTAAATAATAACATTTTCCAGTCCGGGGATTGGATCTCAGCTCGGTTATCAGTTATTTTTCTTTCGATTTCTTCCCGAACTCAGGGTCAATTTTTAAGAACCTGAGCATAATTAAGCCTGGGATGGTTGCCACCAGAACCCAGATGAAGAACATCTGGTAGCCAATGGTTTCCTGGAGCCAACCACTGAACATGCCCGGTATCATCATTCCCAGCGCCATGAATCCGGTATTGATCGCATAGTGAGCTGTCTTATGATCTCCTTCGGCAACTGTGATCATGTATAGCATATAGGCAGTAAAGCCAAAGCCATAGCCAAATTGTTCCACACCAACCATGGCAGCGATCATGGTAAAATTCTCTGGTTGAGCATAGGATAGAAAGACATAAACCACATCTGGTAGTTTCATGGCCAGAGCCATCCACAGGATCCAATATTTCAGACCATTGCGCGAGGCTACCAGACCACCGAGTATCCCACCCAGGGTCAACATGATGGCGCCCAGAGTTCCGTAGATAAATCCATATTGCTGGGTGGTTAAAGCCAGCCCTCCCGCTTCAACACTATCCAGCATGAACAGTGGTGCCACCTTCACCAGTTGAGCCTCCCCAAAGCGATAGATCAGGATAAAGGTGATGGCCAATCCGATTTTTTCTTTGGTAAAGTAGGCCTTAAAGGTCAGAAAATAGTCATTGAAGAAAACCGCCGCACTCTCTACATCCGTCCCCTTATCGTCTGCAGGTTTGGGTAGAAAGAAGTAATGATAGATGAAGAAGAAGACAAACATCCCGGCCAGGAGGGTGAATGACAGGGTCCAGGCCAGCGAAATATTTCCAGAGCGCGCCCGGAAGGTAGCGCTGGCAGCATCCTTCATATAGGGGTGGAGTTGGATCAAAGCCAGATAGGGGACATTCCAATCATCCGGGTGGAAAACCAGTCGGGTTTCGGTGAGCAGTTTAATACTCTTATCCCCGGATTCGTGACCAAATGAAACCACGATCTCTTCTCTGCCTTCAGGTCGTTTGGATAAACCGATATATGCCAAGGCAGTTATGCCTACCGGATCACCTGGTTCAGGTGCCTGATAGTCGACAAAGGCCAGGTTGGCCAGGTCAGAGGTATCGCTTAGCTCAAGGCGATGTGTGTTCCAGTAATTCACCATGGTCAGCAATGAATCATAGCTGGTAACCGTCTGGGTACCCAGCTCGACTTCAATGGCAGAGGGCTGAATATGCAACTGCAGGTCATCTCCCCACTCTTCAAAGCGTAAGAGATCCGGGTTGATCTGATGTTCAATATGATGTTTGGGGGAAGCTTCTACCTGCAGGTCCAGATCGGCTAGTCCAGTGTTGCTTTCGATCATGCCGGCAAATATGATAAGACCACCCTGACCGGCAATAATGGCCAATCGATAAAAAGTGCTCCGAATGCCCACCCACCAGGCTTGATCATGTTGTGATAGTCCGATCATATAAAAGCCATCGGCGGCAATATCATGGGTGGCTGAGCTAAAGGCCAATAACCAGAAGAAACCCAGAGTTAGCTGGAAAAATCCGGGCATGGGGATGGTTAAGACCACGCCACCCAGACCGGCTCCGATGAGCAGCTGCATGGTGATGATCCAGAACCGTTTGGTTCTTAATATCTCAACAATGGGGCTCCACAGGGGTTTTAATACCCAGGGCAGATAAAGCCAACTGGTATAGAGGGCGATCTCAGTATTGGATATTCCCATGCGTTTATAAAAAACAACAGCGATCAGCATGACAACGGTATAGGGCAAGCCTTCTGCAAAATACAGACTGGGGATCCATAACCAGGGTGAGCGACGTTTGCTTGCTTTGGACTGAGACATTGCTGCTTCCTTATACTCTTTGATTGTTTTAGTCAGACACCCAACTAAAAGTCCGGTGTGAACGAGAAATAATATTCCAATTCCCGGCTAATTCTCAATAACCACCACTTCAAAGGGGTGAACATAGATTAAATTTTTATTCTGATTTATAAATAAGATATTTTTCACGTAAACGAAGATATTCCTGTAATTCATCAGCATAACTGGCAATGATCGCATCAGCTGATTTACCAGCATCCACCAGCTCACGTAATCCGGAGCCCCCCCAGAGACGGTCGGGTCCTTTGGCATATCTCCAGCCAAAGTCATCGGGATAATTTTTCTTTGTAATGACCAGTAGATGAATTAAAAAGTCAACTGCTTTGAAAGTGTTGGGATCGGTGACCACCACATTGACCCCCTGTACTTTTTCATCCTTAAAGATGGGATTCATAGCCACACCAGGCATATCGACCGGTGTATAAGTAACAGGTTCAACGGTAAACCCTGCCAAACCAGTAGCCAGTAATTCACGAGCCATAAAGGCACCATCCATGTAAGGTGCCCCGATATATTCGAAGGGATGTATGGTCCCCCGCCCTTCTGAAATACGCACACCCTCCAGAAGACAGAGTCCCGGATAGGTCAATGTTTCGTTGGTATTGCGCATGTTGGGGGAAGGTGGCAGCCAGGTAAGATCGGTTTGAGACCAAACCCGGTCAGCGGTCCATCCTTCACATTCTACAACATGCAATTCAACGGAGCCAAGGCCGGGGATCATATTTTCACCAATGACCATCCGGGCCAACTCACCAATGGTCAATCCATATTGGATGGGAATCTTATAGCGACCGACAAAACTTTCAAACCCATCGTCAAGCACATTCCCCCCAACGTTTCGTCCAATGGGATTGGGTCGATCCAGGATCATCACGGGAAGATCATGTTTTGCCCCGGCTTCCAGGACATAACCCATGGTGGATATATAGGTGTAGAACCGGGCACCTACATCCTGGATATCAAATATCAGAAGGTCTATACCGGCCAACATTGCTTCGCTTGGTTCACGATCAGCACCGTATAAGCTGTAGATAGGAACCCCTGTAGCTGAATCAATACCCCCTGGAATAGCATCACCGGCTTGAGCTTTACCCCTAAACCCGTGTTCTGGTGCAAAAATGGCTGTCAGGGTCACACCCTTAACTTGATTTATCAGATCAACCAGATGCTGACCCTGCTTATTCACAGCAGTATGATTGGTGATCACGCCCACATGTTTTCCCAACAGGGGTTCAAAATTCATTTTTTGTAACACATCCAGACCGGTCAAGACTTTTTGGGACTCCTGTGGCGGTTGACTCATCCCATACTGCTCCTGTTGCTGCGCATGCGGCCCAGGATGCGGGTCCGGTGAAGTTGTACAGGTCCAGATCAAGAGGGGTAACAAAATGTGGGGTAGATATTTGAGTGTCATAGTGAGTCTCTATTTAAGATAGGTAATATTCTGGGTATGGATCTCATTTCCGTTGCTCACCTGGAGCATGTAGATGCCAGAGCTAAGATTTTTTTTATCCATTGCGTGAAAATTGAGCAGATTGTCTCCCCGGTGCACCGGTCGTTGGAAGTTTTGGACAAGTTGCCCCTTGAGATTAAAGAGCTTGATACTTAAATCCGCTGATCCGGGGCTCTTTACAGAAAAGGAAAATGAGCCGTTGAAGGGGTTAGGGAAAACTGTTGAGATCTGGAAATCCTCCGGCATCCGGGCTAGCGGATCGATAGCCACCGAAATTTCCAGGAAATCAAGCACACGTCCCATTATAATGTTGCGGGTAGCCTCAGGGTAGATGGCTTCAAAGCCAATACTAAGATAAACAAGCCCCCCCAGGGCGGTACTCTCTCCAAAATTTCCCATGTATTGGATCCCAGCTCCACCTAATTCAGCATAATCACTGCCTTCAAAGCGCAGATTATTCACTGACCCCCCATAGGGTTTGATCCCATCCGGATAATCCACATCATAGCTCCCATGCTGACCATTGTCAAAAGTCACTCCGGATAATCCATTGAAGATCCCATTCGCAGGACCATAGGTGGCGTAACTCTGGGCATCATCCACGATATAATCCGCTTTAAAATAATTACGGTAAAAGTTATAATCACTATTGCTGCCATTGGCTTCCAGATCATAGCCTATCTCAGAGCCAGAGATGAATATCCGGCCACCCTGCTCCAGATAATCCATGATCCGGGATTGTTCTCCCGGCGAGAATGATACGGTGGCAGTTGCCTCTTCACCACTGATCCAATCCACGATAGTATAGTCCGCCAGGTCGATGGCACCTGCTTCCACTGCATCATTTCCGGATGCATCAAAGGTTCTGCCATTGGCGAAAATAGCTGAGCCATGCTCGATGATGTAATCAAGTTCATTAACGGTGCCTGTGGTCCGTTCAAAGCCCTGTACGATGAGGATACTTGATCCGGCCGTACTGTTCACGACAACTGCCAGAACTTCAGAAAAGCCGCTGCTCCCAAAGGTATTGGTATTCCTGACCTTCATATAGATCAGTTGCCCATCCTCCAGGTCATTCAGGGTGAAATTGGGTGAACTGGAGCTGGATGCCAGGCTGAAGTTGACACCATCCGTGCTGACATGGGCTTCATACAGATCGGTATAGGCAGAGAGCGCACAAAGAATGGCTACAGATCCATCGCCCACATTACGAACCGTGAAATACGCTGAACCGATGGGAGCCGCTGTTGCACCAAAAGCATCACTCAAACCACCCCAGATCTCCGCTCGGCCACCATCATAACCCAGCGCCCAAATACCAATGCCCTTCAGATCCATTTCCTTGGCATAGGAGTATTTGGCGGCCAGGCTGAGACTGTCGTCATACCAGACCTGACGGGGTCCGCCACTGTTGTAGTTGTACCAGGCCGATGGTGCAGCGGCATTGTAATGCTTACCATAGGACTGAGCATTCGCTTCGGCTGATGAGTACACAATTGAGGAAGCGTTGCCAGTGGTGGCAGCCCCCATATCAGTACTGACAACCGGCCAATTATTACCATACCAGGGTAAACCCAGAATTAGCTGAGATGCATCTCCGCCGGTTTTGGTAAGATAGTCCGATATGGTCCTGCGGATATACCAGCTGGACAAACCGCTGTTAAGAGGTGATAGTGGTCCTGCGTGTGAGCTGCCACTCCAATAATAGCCGTAGGCCATGATCATCAAGCCATCGGAATTATCTGATAGATAGTCATAGTCATATGAATCCCACCAATCTACAGAAGGCATGGCGATACTGACCTCAGAACCGGGGATTTGATCGTGGAAGGCCACGGTTAGATCGTGAATAAAAATATTGAAGTTATTCCGTGCCGAGGTGGGCACGAACTCAAAATCTATGTTCACACCATCGGCATTTCCTTCAACAACGGCAGCAATGAGATTATTAATGGCAGATTGACGATAGCCGGCATTGCCCAGTAGGGTTCCGATAGCGTTATTGTCAAAAAGTGTGACCGTTACAATGACCTTGACCCCCTGGCTATGGGCCAGATCCACCAGCCCAGTAATGGGCCAACCATGGTCATTGGTGATGTTGCCACCCGCGGCCATGGACAGACCAAACCAGGCGATATGGCTAAGCATGTTATATTCATAATTCTGCCAGGCAGTACCGTTCCAGTAGGGATGATATCCAAAGACCACATGGCTGGTTTCCCGAAGTCCGTCTCGTTCCATCAAATCACGGGGGGTTCCGGTAAATCCGCCTTGTTGGTCAATTTGGAGCTGACCGTATTGAATGGATTGCAGATCATGGGGTTTGGGTGGTTCGGGTTGTCCAAAGGCGAGCGTAAGACCCACGCTGATCATTAGACCGACAGCAATTATTCTGCTGACTTGCGGCATGCTAGGAATGGTATATTTCATGGTGTTTGTGCTCCAATTGGTCAACGATCAATCATACAGTAAATACTTTTTCCTCAACTCACCAAACTTGATCAACTCCTCCTGCCAGGCCTGTTCCATCTCATAGGGATCTTTGCCAGCCTGAATATCGATGCGAATCTGATCAGAGCCCATGACCTGGTCAAACATATCCCAACGGTTCGCATTGGCGAACAGATCCACTTCGGGGTACAGTTCCTGGTGAACGGATAGCAGGAGTAACCCGGTCAGGTAGGGTGCAAACAGATCACGGTCTGTCACATGGAGTTGGACGCCACCACAAATTTGTCCCTGATACCTCCCATAATATGGTTTGAAAAATGTCGGTCTAAATATGACGCCCTCACCAGTTTGCTGAGCCAGAGTTTCGGCATACTCATTGGGATCGGTGATCCAGGGGCCACCAGCGACCTCAAAGGGCGTTGTAGTTCCAACTCCCTCCGAAAGCATACCCAGTTCCCCATAGGTGCCTGTGGCGATCATGGGGAGAATGGTAGCGGCATCAGGTACGTGGGGTGAGGTCGGCACCCAGGGTAGACCGGTATCATCAAAGTACATATCACGGGTCCAGCCTTCCATTGGCACGACTTCCAGATCACAGCCAATACCGAATTCAGTATTGAAGAGCAAGGCAAGTTCGCCGCTGGTCATGCCGTGCCGATATGGTATGGGATAGAGGCCGACAAAGCTGGAGAATTGAGGATCAAGCAGATTGCCTTCAAGTTTCAGGCCGTTGATGGGATTGGGACGATCCAGCACAATAACCTTCTTGCCGGATTCTGCGGCTGCCTGCATGAGATAGGCCATGGAATAGATATAAGTATAAGAGCGCACACCAATATCTTGAATATCAAACAGAACAACATCCAGATCACTGATCATTTCGGCGATCTCAGGTGGCTTTTTACGATAGGTGGATCGGGATATTATGCCAGAGCCGGCATCGGTCTCATCCCCTACTTTATCACCGGCATTCTCAGCCCCAAATAAACCATGCTCTGGAGATAGAAGCAGCTGCAGGTCGATCTTTTCGGGTAGCAGGCTAGCCCCATGGATCAATTCCCGATTGACACAGGTTTGATTGGCTAATAGTCCATATTTTAAACGCTCAAACCCGTGTTCTCGGTTAAGAAATACTTCCAGGCCGCTGCGCACCACTGGCTGGGGTTTTATTTCGCTTACCATTGGCGTTGATGGTAGTGTTTTTGGGGAGGGTGTTTCATCAGGTATCCCCGGACGGGACTGCTGAGCGCAGGAGATCATGATCAGGGTTGCAAGTACCATAATTATAGAAAGATGACTTCGATGATTAATATTTCGATCAAACATAATATCTTGCTCCGGATTGTTGGTTCAAACTAGGTTTGTTAATACGCTTAACCAACACTATTTCACTCTTCAGATCCTGTGTTTCCACATAAGTTTGAGTCGATTGAACCTACAGCAAAGCTGACACATTCGTAAATCGAACCAACTTGTTTTTTACCATTTTCAGGACTAAAGTAGATCTTAAATCCAAAATATTTTCCAACAATTTTCTGTAGTTGCTATTCGGGTCATAATTCAATAATTTGGCCACCATAAACAGTCCCCGTAAATTCCATATCAGCTACTAATATTGCATAGAATTTTGCATCTCTGTCATCTAGTGTCACGTTAAGCATGATTTGTCGCAACCAAGTCTGGTTATTCCCGCTAATTGCGTTAAATATTGTAAGCATATTAACCTGGCGGACATTAATGTTTAAAGCTGGATTTCATTTAAACCGCCTGTGTAGACCCTTCGACGAGCTCAGGGAGACACACTTATTAGTTGAGCTTTGTCAGTCAGTAAAAAGCTTGTGATGGCTCCTCCAACAAATACTACATCCTCAAGCAGTGGTCCCCATTGTTTTGCGACCCGTCTAACCTGCATTATTCATGAATTATTGCCACGAATACACTAAGCCACGAAGATTATTAAAGTTATGAACAAGGTCATTTTAAACAGAATTATTTGCATCTGTGAGGGATAATTTTTGCTAAGCATATATTTTTTAAACCTTCGTGACTTCGTGACTTCGTGACTATGAATTATTCAGGTAAGAATCCTGATATTTACAGATTCAACCATGAATGCTTTCAAACAATCTTAGTTCGATCTCCTTGGTAGCAGCTTTCCGTTCTCTTGCACGCCCTCCTCTTATGGCGTCAACTAATGCCAAAAGCTCATATAGCGCTGAATCTGATTTCGCAGCCTCTGGAACTGATTTGAAAAGAGGCGAAAATTCATACCCCCTGTGACTGCCATCTGCTGTTGGCCAAACTGGCTGCTCTACATTTTCATTAAACATGCTATTTAGAGGAGGTGCTGCAATGCTTGTTGGCATTCCCCTTGTCATACCCCCCAGATCAGGTGGAAATGAATACCTAATACCATGTTCCAGAAACTCAAAGAGGGCTTGTTTAATTGGAGCCTTTTGATCTTGATTAAATAATTGTGATTTCGTTGCTCGTTTAATCCCACCGTGAACTTCCGATGGGCTCATAACTAATTCATAAGCGAGCATATTGTAAGACCAGTTTCTTGGTCCAATGCTTATTAGCTTTAATAATATTACAATATCTTGTGGTTTCAGTATCATACTATATTCTATTCGCGAATCGCGAATTATGCAAACATTATTTTGGATATCTATTCTGACAAATCGTAGTTGTATATCTGACCAATACCAGGGAGTAGATTTGAAAGCCAGTCAAAAAATTATTGATTTCGTAGTCCGGCGAAGCAAGCCGGGTACCATTCACAATAATTCGTTATTCAGTAATGGTTTCAGCAGATGGAAAAATGCGTGTATACAGAAAATGATATACACATGAAGTGAATATTTTCGTTTTCGGAAAAAACACGGGGTTACAACTATTTAATAATCCTAACCAGGGTATCGAACGTTTTCTTACTTGTAGCAGATTTGGCTGAGCCTCCGCCCTACCGGGCTGCGCTCGCCTTCCTACGATACTTTGCCGCCGGCAAAGCATCTTCGGATGAACCGGCGACACCCGGCTTATGAAGTCTAGCTCGAGAATTACATCTTGTTTATTTACAGCATTTTATAACTATTGTTGAAAATGCGTATGGGCAGATACGTATACGCCTAATCGAATACTGAGGATTTCTTTTATAAACAAACATTTTGTTTTTTTCAAACATTCGTTATATTCAATAAGTGAATAATGATCACACAATAGGGGATCAAACCTCGGCTCAATTGTTCCTGCAATCTGCGGATCGTTGGGCCAATAAGATTCGGTGGCAAGTACCTACCGAAAACGGCTGGAAATCTATTTCCTGGGATACCTATCTTAAAAAAGTCTCTTCTATTACTGCTTACCTGCATCAAGCCGGCTATAGCTATCCAGATAAAATTGGAATATTGGCACCCAACTCGCTGGAATGGATTTACACAGCCATGGGTGTCATGATCTCCACGGCGATTTTGGTTCCTATTTATTCCGGCAATACAATTGACCAATCAATGTATATGATCAATCACTCTGATATGCAGGTGTTAATCCTCGAATCATCCAAACAATTACAAACCCTCATGACCGTCGGCCTGGAATCCTCAGATGTTCGTTTGGTCATCCTGCTTAATGACGAGCGCGTAAGCCTTGATACATCGATCACCATTAAATGGTATGAGGAGATTTCTTCCGCGGGTGGTGAAATCATGGAAAAACGACCGGGATTAATCGAAGAATTGGCTCTGCGCCCGCTAATGGACAACATTGCTTACATGGTATATACTTCTGGGACAACTGGAACGCCCAAAGGTGTACCCCTCTCCCATGGGAATTTAGCAGTATCCACGCAGGATTGGATCTCAGTAAATGGTCATCTCATTCCTGAGGATGTTATCGATATTCATTGGCTGCCAAATGCCCACATCTACGGGTGGGGATCCATTGGCCTGGGAAATCTCTTTGGTTTTGAAAGTTATCTGGCATCCCCTGTCAATGTTCTAGATTTACTGCCCACACTGAAGCCTAATATCTTATTGAGCGTACCAGCATATTATGAAAAGCTTTACCTGAAAGCTCAAGACAGCAGCACTGACCCAAAAATACAACTAGAAAACCTGAAAGATCTGACCGGAGGAAACCTGGGTTTCATGTTGTCCGGTGGCGCCGGGTTAAAAACTGAAATCAAAGAATTCTTTCTGGAAAGTGGGATGTGGATCACAGAAGGATATGGTCTCAGTGAATGCAGTCCTACCTTGACTATGAATCAGCGACACGACTACCGTTTTGATTCAGTAGGCAAACCCTTCCCATCTGTACAAATACGTCTCGCCCCGGACGGAGAAATTCAGGCAAAAGGAGGAAATGTCTTTTGTGGTTACTACAAAGACCCAGAGGCCACCAAGGCCTGTTTCACCGATGATGGATGGTTTCAAACGGGTGATATCGGAACCTGGCTGACCGGCGGATTTCTTAAAATTATAGACCGGAAAGATGATATTATCATTACCAGCGGTGGGAAAAATATCGCCCCCCAGTGGATTGAGAAAATGTTTGGGGATCATCCCCAGATAGAACACGTTCTGGTTTATGGTAATGCCATGAAATATGTCGTCGCTCTGATCACCTTGAATGAAATCAATCTTCGAAAATGGTGCCAAACCCTGGACTTGGATTCCACCGATTGGAGTAGTCTCATCCAGCAACCAGTTGTATTCAAACTTGTCCAGGAGGCTGTGGACAGGGTCAACGATTCATTGGCTTCGTATGAGACCATCAAATATTTCCATATAAGCGCAGAACATTTTACGACCCAGAATAATTTATTGACAGCTGCTCTGAAACCTCGGCGCAAAGCAGCCATCATGAGGTTCCAGACCCAACTGGATGATCTTTACAAGGTGCAGGCATAATACGAGTATGAAAACATTGAGCTGAAATTATGACAAGTGAATTACCTATTTCAAATGATCAACTCCTGAATGATTTTGGCGATGCGTATGCCGCCTTTGGTCAACCCCGCATCAGGGGTCGTATCGTCGGTCTGCTACTTGCCAGCCCTGAACCACTCTCCTTGGATGGTATCGTCGAAGCCCTGGAATCAAGCAAGGGCCCGGTGAGCGTTGAAACCCGTCAATTAAAGGAATTTGGATTGATTCGCAGTTTGAAAAGACCGCGGGATCGGAAGGTTTATTTCGAAATCTCAGAACACCCCATCTCTCTCACGGCCCGGAGAAATCTCATGCTCATTAAGGAAAATCAGAAAATCTCCAAGACTTATCTCGAGACGAAAGATTTGGACCCTATCGTCAAAAGACGCTTTCAGCGTATGCTGGAATTTCATACTCGTCTACATGATCTGTTCAAAGAATTTATGGATGAATGGGAAGGGGAATAATGCGATTTCGAATCATTTTCATCCTTCTGACAGGGATGCTGCTCATCAAATGTGATTCTGATTCCAAATCTAACACCAACGCAAAAGTGGAAGGGTTGACATTTAATCAGATGAAATATCCGTATACCGAAAAATCATTTAAATTCAGGGGCCATAACATCGTGTATGTCGATTCAGGGATTGGTCAACCTTTGATCTTCCTCCATGGGCAAGCCTCCGATTTGCTGAACTTTGATCCGGTCTACCCCCTATTTGTAAAGAACCACAGGGTCATTGCACTTGACTATCCCGGTTTTGGGAAATCAGATAAACCGGGAACCTCTTTTTCCGAGGAATTTCTAGTGAGTCTGCTGGACTCTCTTTATGAGACAACTGGCGTTGAATCCGCCACCCTCATCGGTCACAGTTATGGCGGGTATGTTGGCATGCTGTATGGAGCTGCTCGTCCCGAACGAGTGAAATCCATGGTTCTCATAAGTCCAGCAGGTATTCAAAAATTCAATTCCTTTATAAGTACTGCCATGCGGAAGGCATTCACTGTTGAATCAATTCTCAAAACGACCACCAAGAAAGCGCTGAAAAACTATCGCAATACCAGTGTTAACTGGAGTCCGGCAATGGAGATCTATGCAATGCGGAGGGTGGCTCTCTTAACAGAGGGCGGTGAAGAATATCGACGTTATGCCCATGCAATGGTACAGGCGATGGAATTGATGTTGAATACAGGGGTTGGGGATAGAATCGGGATGCAAAATTTACCCACACTCCTGATTTGGGGTATGGATGATCCCCTGATTCCTTTGAAGGTTTCAAATGAAGCTCTGCAACTCATCCCCAGTGCGACACTCAAAACCATCAACGATTGTGGTCATTTCCCCATGCTGGAACACCCCCAGGAATTTCAACAAATTATTGAAGTTTTTCTTAAGGATGGAACATGATACGTCATGCCCGCATAATTGGGACGGGTCATTATGCCCCTGAACGAGTGATGAAGAATGCCGAATTTTCAGCAATCCTGAATGAAGACATTGAAGATTTTGTTGGTGGGAAACTCAATATTTTCGAACGTCGGATCATGGCCGATGATGAAAGTCCAGCAACAATGGCCGTTCTTGCTGCACAGACTGCATTAGAAAGTGCCGGATGCCAGCCAGAGGAATTGGATCTCTTGATAGTTGCTACGGATACACCTGAGACCATTTCACCAGCCACCTGCTCCAAAGTACAATATCTACTGGGTGCGCTAAATGCAGGGACTTTCGATGTTAATTGTGCCTGTGCTGCCTTTGTAACCGGGGTTGACATTGCAGCCAAATACATCAACAGTGATACACAGTATAAGCATATTTTGGTTGTGGCCACATACGGGATGACCCGCTTCTTGGATTTTCATGATCGCTATACTGCCACTATTTTTGCAGATGGCGCTGGTGCTGTCATAATTCAGGCTCAGGATGAACCAGGTTTTCTGGCATCAAAGCTTTTCGCCGATGGAAACTATCATGATTACATGGGTATTTACGCCGGTGGTGCTTTGAACCCAATTACTCAGGACCGCATCGATCGCGGTGAACATCAGGTTCGATTCGTAAAGAAATTTCCCGATGATACAAACTCAACCCGTTGGCCCATCCTAATCCGGGATATTCTTTCACGCATTAATAAAAATGTCTCTGATATTGATTTCGTAATTTTCACTCAGATCAATATTGGTACGATTCGCGTGGTTATGGATGAATTGAGACTCCCCTGGGAGAAGACCCATACGATTATGGATCACTATGGGTACACAGGCGCTGCCTGCATACCGATGGCTCTGGATGAGGTCGTAAAGGCCAACCGGATTAGTAAAGGAGACCTTGTCTTCCTGGTTGGATCTGGTGGTGGCTTAGCTATGGGCGCCGTAGCTTTTAACTGGTAAAGGTGAACTATTTTTATGCTGAAATGGATAATATTCCTAATCTACATTTTTGTGACTATTTATCTGGCCTATTTGGGCAATAAAAAAACTCAATCATTGAGTGCCTATGCTGTGGGTGACAGAAAAATGAATCCCTGGATCGTGGCTTTCGCACTGGCCGCCAGTATGACCAGCACAGCCACTTTTATCATCAACCCGGGGATCGTCTATGCTTTTGGTTTTTCGGCTATCATGGGTTATGGTGTGGCTGCCGGGCTGGGACTGTTTTCAGGCATAATTATCTTGTCCAAGGGATTCCGAAAGGTTGGCTGGCAATCCCAATCACTGACCGTTCCTCAATGGATTGGCGAACGCTTTCAGGACAAACGTTTCACGATATTCTTTGCCCTTGTCAATCTCCTGCTCATCGCCATGGTCGTGCTTATATCCTATGGTTCTGCTATGCTCATCGATTTCACCCTGGGTATCCACAACTTATTTCCAGTTTATCATTTTGAGATGACACTGATCTTTGTCATCATTTTTGTTTTCACCTACACAAGTTTTGGGGGGACCTTTGCCCACGCCTACACCAATACTATTCAAGGTGGCATCATGTTTATAGTGGCACTAGTTCTGGTGATTTCGGGAATCCCCTATTTCAAGGAGGGACTATTCAGTTCACTCAATGCCGAGAATCCATTATTAACGGGAGTAATCAATCCACAGAGTCTTTTCTTTCGAAATTTCTTTGAAGTGTTCCTAGCCAATTTTATTGTGGGATTTGCCCTGGCTGTTCAACCACATTTTATTATCAAGTCGGTTTATGTGAAGAATGATCGTGATGTTAACAAGTACCTCACAATTGCAGTTCTTATGGGGTTTATCTTCTCATTAGTACTTCTGGTTGGTCTCTTCGCCCGCATAAAATTCGGTCCCCAATATATGACAAATGTAGACCAGGTAGCCTCGATCTACATTGTTCAAACTTTCTCTCCAATTGTTGCTGTCTTTATTTCAATTGCTATCCTGGCGGCAGCGATGTCCACCCTGGATGGTATTCTCGTGGCGCTTTCAGCCATTATTGCAAATGATCTATATCTGGTTCTCGCACAGAAACATCTGCAAAACAAATCCTCGGATCAACGATTAAAACAAGCATTAAAAATTGGCCGATTGAGCATTATCGGACTGGCAGCAATTACTCTGATACTTGGCTTACTCCAGCATTATTTTAAGGAGTTTTCCGTGGCCATCTTTGCCCAAACCTGGGTTTATGCACTTTTCAATGCGACTTTTATTCCCCTGCTATTTGGTATGTTTACCAAAGCGCAGAACAAAAAGTGGGTTCTTGCCGCTTCTCTGTTGTCCATCATGACCCATGTCGTCTTCCGCTACGGAGAACTTAGCATTTTGACTACAGCCGATTATATCAATCCCGGTCTTACCTCCGCGTATGGAATCATCATTGGCTTGTTTGTAATGGGCCTATACTACATAATTAACTGGTTCAAATCTGAGCAAGTTGCTCCAAAACAAGGGTAATATCTATTCATGAGTCCGCATAAAACCGGGAGGTATTCGGCTTGAGTCACAGGCTATATGTGTTGATTCGCCATGGCATGATATTGCTTCTACTGAGTAGTATTTTTGGACAACAAGCTGGTAAAATTACGGGACGAATTGCTGAGTTTGGAACGGATTCACCATTGGTGGGCGCCAATGTGATCCTAATGGGCACCCGCTACGGTGCTGCCGCAGATATTCACGGAGATTATATGATTATTAATCTCCCGGCAGGCATTTATGAAATGAAAGCCATGATGATCGGCTATACATCCACAATAATTCAAAATATCGAAGTGGTCCACGGGTTAACCACGCGCCTGGATATAATATTAACCCCGGAGGCGCTGGAGGGAAAAGAAATCACCATATACGCCACTAAACCACTGATCCAGAAGGATATCACCTATTCATCTCACACTATAAATGCACAACAGATTGAGTCCCTGCCAGTTGATGATTATAAGGGTGTGCTGGCAATGAACCCCGGTTTTACCAGGGATGCTAAGGGATTTCACCTACGGGGTGGTCGTGCCGGCGAGGTGAAGTTTCAGGTTGATGGGGTAACCCTTCAGGAGCCAAATTATGGAACAGCCTTCTCTGGAATGTCCGTCCTGGCCCTCAATAACCGTTCCTTGTCAGAGGTTTCAATTCAGAGTGGCGGTTTCAACGCAGAATATGGGAACGCGCTCTCAGGAGTCGTTGAAATCCTAACCAAAGTTGGCAATCCAGACCACTATGAATTCTCATTTGATGTAGAATCAGAACTGAATGTGGATGAAGGGCGACCCATCCCCAAATTATTATTACTACGAAAGCGTTCTGAAACGTATTTGCTTTACGGTGATGAATATTACGAAGATCAGACTCACTATGACTATTCCACCGGTCATCGGCGCTACCGATTCAATCTGGGTGGTCCCCTGCCCTTCAGTAATAATGCGACCTTCAATGCCAGTTTCCAATACACCGGCGCAGAGAATGGCATTTTAAATCGAGAAAACACACGGGACAATTATAGGGAACTGGTCCTCAACGGAAAGATGCGCTGGCAAATATTCGATAATGCCAGTCTCACTATGAGCTTCGGTCGCACAGAGCGGGGATATGATCTTTTTGATGTCCGCCGTAAGTTTATTCCAGAGACCTTCCAGCATAGAGTCAGCAATATTGATCAGTTTTCGCTTGTTCTGAACCAGCCACTAACCCATAAACTATTTCATAACCTCACCCTGGGGCTTGGGCGAACCTACTACCGAGCAGCCCAAACAGGCAAATGGTGGGATATCACCAGAAGTGAAGAGTGGAACATAAAGAACGGCGATTCAGATACTGATAACCCTGAAGGAGTCAACATCGGGTTTGTCTACAAGGATTCCACACTATTCGTTATTGATGGTGATAATAACCTCTTCCGCGAAGAGGATTTAAAAAATCTTTTGTTAAAATGGAATATGACCTATCAACTCAATAAATACCATGAACTTAAATGGGGCACAGAACTGAATATTTGGGATATTTACTATCAAGCTGTACTGGCCTACCGTGGATTTCCCTTCACTTTTGCGCATGGCTTGGGTGAACCAGATTTACGATTGCCGGCCATCCAACCAAAATTAGCTGCGTTTTTCTTTCAGGATAAGATTGAATACGAAGGTTTCATTATGAATGCGGGTTTACGATATGAAATTTTTGAACCCGACGCATCACTCCCATCTGACCCATATCGTCCTTATCTTGATCCAGGGAACATTGGTCCCGATCTAACAGACGGCGATTATTGGCTTGGCCCTGATGGTGATATCCCCATGCCCAACCCGGATGCACCCTGGAAAAAGGCCCAGGTAAAACATTTTTTCAGCCCTAGAATCGGTGTTTCCCATCCCATCACTGATCTGAGTGTTTTTCATTTCACCTATGGCTATTTTTATCAGATTCCAGACTGGTATTTATTATATCGTAATTATAACTACTCCTATGACATTCTGGCTCTGTATGGGAATCCGGACCTGGATCCTGAAAAAACCATTTCTTATGAACTCGGTTTGAAGCAGGTTCTACCAGGAGATTTTGTCTTTGATGTGACCGCTTTCTACAAAGATATTTCAAACCTGGTGGAAACCACTGTGATTAACAGCTTAAACGATCCCGATTTTCTGGAAATAGCCGAAGCGGATGAAACAGTCATCCGATTGCCCACACTTTACATGAATAATAGTGCCGCCTGGGGAACTGTGAAGGGTCTCGAATTCTCCTTGGTTAAAAGACCTGACCAATCCCATGGGATAAGCACGATCTTATCCTACACTTTCATGATTGCTCGCGGAAAAACCTCTGACTATCATGATGGTTTTTTGCGACAATTCAGCCGAGGACAGTTGGAACCGGTCCAACAATTCTACTTAAATTGGGATCAAAGTCATACCTTTGCTGTCAATTTGGATTATCGTTTCAGAGATCGGTCTGGGATAACTTTAACTTACAATTACGGCTCAGGCTACCCATATACGGGGTATCAGGAATCTCTCCTGCCTGTGGAAAACAATCAACGGCTGCCGGCCACAATGTCTACTGATTTCAAGGCTAACAAAGTGTTTGCAATTGGTCCGCTCAAAATGAACGTTTATATCTTCATCATGAATTTGTTTGATAACATAAATATCATGAATTTTGATAATGGTGAAAATCGCAGGATTCCAGTTATCAGTCACCTCTTGAACTATCCTGATGAATACCAGGGTCCCTTGGATGACCCGTTTGTTTATGGTCCCCACCGAGAGATTAGGATGGGAGTTAACTTTGATTTCTAGACCAGGGGATAAGTTGCGAATGTTCATCCTGAGAGGAGCGATTGTCCCACAGAACCAGCTGTTGTTGGCTGTGTTATCCCTTGGAATCTTTTTATCAATTTTAATCCCCAGTGTACAGGCTGCCAACGAAGGTCGGATTGAGATCGGTAAACTCTGGATCGGTCCGACGATCACAAATTATGGCTATATGGGCACTTTTGAATACCCCGGTGGTGCCCAGGATTTCTACATCATAGAACAATCCAACTTTTTTTCATGTGTGAATGGGACAGATACGCTGGTGCTATATGGTGGCACCCTGGGCAATGAGCTTGATTATGGTTGGCAAAATGCTGATAACCGATTTGATACCTGGCAGCATGAGGGAGACGGTACGAATCAGATTAATATGACAGCAACATCGGATTTCGGGCGGATAGCTTCAGGATCCCTGTCTATTGAAGTTACCAGCAGAATTCAGGCTTACAATCATCCCAAGTATGATGATTTTGTGCTCATATCCCATCGATTTACGAATACGGGCACCAGCAGTCTAACGGATTTCTATTATGGTTCACACTTGCCAGTGGATGCTGGTGCCAGTGGCATCAGCTACAAGGACCTGGATGACTATGCTGCTCATCATAGTGGCTCAGGATTAACCTACATATTTGATGATGATGGTGATGAGGGTTTATCGCCATACATTTGCGGGCAAGGATTGCTAGGAGTTGACACAGATGCCGGCCTGGATACGTCTCAAACTTGGACCACTGCCTATTATTACCAAATGGTTAACCCGATCACCGGCAGCCAGGATATGCTCCAGAAAATCAAGAGTGGGATAACCCCAGAAACCGGTAGCCCGGGACCCTGGAGCATACTGAATGCTGTTGGTCCTTTTGACCTGCAACCAGGTGCGTCATTGGAATTTATCATGGCAGTTGTTTATGGTAATGGCCTAGGTGAATCACTCCAAAATTTAGCCGCTGCCCGTTCTCTGGTCGCCAATGATTTCACAATCCCAGAATATGAACGCGCCCCTTCAGCACCTGAGATCGAAGATATTTTTGTTTCCAGCCGCGTAGTGGAACTTAGCTGGAGCAATTCTGCTGCTCAAGCGCTTGATTTTAAATCCTATCGACTATACAAAAGTGATGTCTCTCCTATCGGTCCCTGGGAAGTCCTGGTGGATACAACATCCACCAGTTATGTGGACATCGGCAAGTCAGGATTTCCGCTTTACTATGCTCTCACCAGTCGTGATCAATCTGGCAATGAGACCGGGATGTGGGGTCGCACCAATCGAACGCTCGATGCAGTTCGTCCCGTAGGGAAAGCGGTTACCTCATTGAACAAAGTTTTGGTGGTCCCCAATCCATACCGCGGGGGTGCCAACTGGGAATCCCTCGATTATGAGAATCGAATTTATTTCACACAATTACCGGCTGAATGTACGATATACATCCACAGTTTCTCTGGCGATCTGGTGGCTGAATTAGACCATACGGGCTCAGGATGGGCCGCTTGGGACCTATTATCATTGAACCGACAGTCTGTGGTCAGTGGATTATACCTGTTTAGGGTAGTCACACCTCAGGGCGATCAAACTGCCGGGAAGTTCGTTTTGATCAAGGGTGAGCGATAATGAGTACTCACAAATATTATCTGATCAGTAGTTTAGCGATAGTATTATGCATCTCCTCCTTTGGTTTTGCCCAATCCAGTTTTAACAAGGTGGGTACTGCAGGCGTATTATTCCTAAATCTACCGGCTGGGGCTGGGGCTCAGGGCATGGGTAAAGCATATTCCGGAATGGAACAGGGTGCCAGCGCGAGTTTCTGGAATCCTGCACTTTTAGGCTGGGAGAAATCCACTGAAACCTTTATCGGCTATTCCAGCTGGCTCATTGATATTCACAATCAAACTGCAGCAGTAAGCTTCCCTTTAAAAGGTTTGGGTGTGGGGATTAGCCAGCGCCTGGTCACAACTTCATCGATGTCTGAAACAACAACATCACGGCCCAGAGGCACGGGTGAATCCTTTGGCTATCAGGATATTGCACTCGGACTTTCAATTTCCAGGGCTTTCTCCGACCGCTTTGCACTCGGCGGCACGCTTAAATACATTCGTGAATCCGTCGCGGATTTATATGCTCATGGATTTGCAGTAGATATTGGATCCTTATACTGGCTTGGTTATCGAGACCTTCGATTTTACATGGTTTTACGTAATTTTGGGCCAGACATGGCGTATGGTGGAACCTTCCTGGATACCCGAGTCCAGGGTAACATCAAGGAGGAAGTTGAACTTTCTTATGGAGAATTCACGCTGCCAGTATCATTCACCCTGGGTACTACAGGTACAATTTGGCAATCTGGAACTCATGCGCTCCTATTGGCTATTGAAGCCAATCATCCCGCTGACTATAGTCCAAGATTACATGTTGGTACGGAGTACAAATTTGGTAATCATCTCAAAATTAGAGGTGGTTATGGGTTAAACTATGAGCAAGAATCATGGTCCCTGGGCTGTGGGATAATGGCCAAAAACTTATTTATTGATTTTGCATACGCAGCAATGCAAGATTTTTCAGGAATCATATCCTACTCAATGCGCTATGCTATACCATCAAGGAGGTCCTAATTGAAGCTAATCATATTGATTTTTGCCAGCTTAATCTTGTCTTGTGAAGAAGATGTTAATGAGGTTGTTGTGATCGATGTAATCGCCGTGACACCGCTCCAATCAGTGATCGCTATTGGTCAAACTGTGCAGTTTACCGGGGAAGCCTTGAATACCGATCTTAATCCGGTAACCGGGGTTAGTTTTACCTGGTCCTCATCAGATCCTTCAGCCGTGCAGGTTGATGAAAACGGCCTGGCAACCGGGATGGCAATGGCGCAGGGAGTTATCATTACAGCTGAGGCGGAAGGGATAGAAAGCAATGATGCTATCCTGAATGTGGCAGGTGAAGCGGATCAAATTGAATTGGGATTTACCTCAGAAGCTGTCGTGGCTAGTCAATCCATCACCCTCTCAGGTACTATCATAGACGCGCTTGGAACAACCATTCCCGGATTGGATATCTCTAATTGGATTTCTGCAGATGAGTCATTATTACAGGCCAGTGCCGATGGTGTGCTAACGGGAATTGCCAAAGGTGAAACAACGGTAAAGGCAATACAGGGTGATTTGGAAAGCGATCCAGTTAAAATATATATTTGGGACTTGGTCTTCACTGAGGATTTTAGTTCAGTTGATACGACCACGATCGGAGATTATTATTTCCGAGGCAATAATGGGATAATCTGGCAGATTAATCGTGAATTAGAAACTGATACATCAGCGGCGGGTCCACCGACTGGTCGTCCAACCATCGTTGAGGAGAATGGAAACCCGGTACTACGCCTGACTGAGCCCAGTAACGCCTATTTCACAAATCGGCAACTCCTGATCATGACCTATGGAAGCACAGTTTATGATTCAGATTACGGCTGGCCAAGCGGTGAAAACATGCTTACAAATATCAATTTTAGAATACAGCTACGTATCAAGGGGATGGATGATCCAGTAGCCAGCACATCTGCTGAGTCACTGGTAATGTTCACCCAATATTATGCTGGAGCTGCCAGTCCATATTACCTGGTTTTCGCTCCGGGACGGAACCGCGTATCTGCCTGGTTCGGTGCATCACTGGCGCCGGCCGCTTCCATCCCCGCATGGGGGGCGATGCCTGAAATTACCTACGATCAGTGGTTTAATATCGTCATGGAGGTCTTTGACGGAACCATGCGTACTGAAGTATTTAGTGGTGTTGACCCAACTGGTGAGTGGGATTATAGTTATACCATACCTGATTGGAACGGGACGGAAGAGGCGATCCCCGGTGTGTGGTTTGGAGCCTTTCTCGTAGATGAATATTATGCGGATGATATCAAATATTACGCACCTTAGTATTGTCGCTTGCATGTTGACGATTGTTAGCTGTGAAACCCCTGACACCAGTGATGGTGAAATCCGGGATCTTCTGCCAAATTCGTTCCCAGCAGATTTTGATACGATCATTGATGCTGACTCTGGGGAACCTCTTTCAGGTTGGGGCGGCGGCTGGGGTGAGGTACAGCATACGCCCATCATTTTTGTGCACGGGAATGGCCATTCTGCCTGGAATTGGAATACGATGGCCAGTTTTTTTGCCGAAGATGGATACACCTGGAATGAGTTGTGGGCGATCACCTATCTCGGTGATGTGATATCTGAGAGTCTTTACAACACAAATGAGGGGAATTGGCATGAGATTGATCAGTTTGTCGATGCAGTACTTGCCTATACCCAATCTGAAAAAGTTGTTATTATTGCCCATTCTCTAGGTGTAACCGTATCCAGGACCTGGTTAAAACACAGTAACGACTATGGTAAAGTTGAAACATTCGTGGCCATCGCTGGACCAAATCATGGTGTGGCCTTTTGTGGACCCAATCAGCATTCCGGACTCTGTGGAGAAATCGGTCATCCTGAGTCAGGCTTTTTGCAGTGGTTGAATGAAAATGACGAAACACCTTATGCAGCAACAATTCGGTGGATAACCGTCTATAATGGAACCAGTCTTGATGTCTTTTATCCCATCCAAGCCCTGATGAATGATAATACCAGTTACGACTTGCGAAACAGTCCCATGCTTGACGGTGCTATAAATCTTCAATTTAGTAATTTGGACCATATCCGTTTAGCCACATCCGAGTCGGTTTTCGACACCCTCTCGTACTACATAAAAACACAATAACCAAACAAGGAGACAAACATGAGAAAAGTACTTTACCTTTTACTCGTAACAATGTTGACCATGTCGATGTTCACATTCGTTGCCTGTGAGGAAACTGACAAGGACGAAATCACAGTTGCCGAGCAACTCGTTGGTGTCTGGCTAGCCAATGCCAGCGTGGGTGATCTGGGCAATACTGGTAGCGGAAGTGGCTCGTTAGCTGGCGCTGGCTGGAGTTCTTATCAGCTCACATTAAATGCTGACGGCAGCTATGAAGCTATGGGTGATAATCCCTTTGATCTTGTTGACTACGGTGGTGACGGTGATGGTGTTATTCATTACAGTGGGACCTATACAATCGATGATTCACAGGACCCGATGTACATTGATCTCACCTGTACTGCAAGTGATCTGGAATTGTTTTTCACGACGCTTGAGGCTATGCAACCCATGCAACCTGGTATAATCAGTTTGAATGCGGATGCCACTGAGCTGACGATCCAATATGGATCCAAAGCCTATGAAGTACCAAGGCCAACAGAGTTTATGGCTGATTCAGGAACACTTGTAAAGCAGTAAAAAATACCTGGAAGGAAGGAGAGCTTTCGCCGTTGGAAGCTCTCTTTCAGCCGGGTCAATGTAATAACGGTTAATTAGGGGAATAGATTTGTGGATAGACTGAAGGACAGAGTGGCAGTAGTGACTGGAGCAGGTCGTGGAATCGGTCGGGCTACGGCAATTAAATTTGCTGGAGAGGGTGCCCAAATCGTGATAGCTGACTACGATAAAACATCAGCACATGAAACCCTGGATATGATTGAGAGTAATTCTGGCAACGCGACATATCACTTTGTTAATGTAGCAGAACAGGAGTCTATTCTTGAGCTGTTCCAATATGTAAAAAGTAAATATCAAAAACTGGATATTCTGATAAATAACGCCGGAATTTTAAGAGATGCTACTTTGAAGAAACTTGAAGCTGAGCAATTTGACCAGGTGATCCAAGTGAACCTGCGCGGTGTCTATTTGTGTACGCGAGCTGCCGCTGAAATGATGCGTGAGCAAGGGTCCGGTGTCATTCTGAATGCTTCTTCAGTTGTGGCTCACTATGGTAATTTCGGTCAGACAAACTATGTGGCAACAAAAGCCGGTGTGATCGGCATGACCCATGTTTGGGCGCGCGAGTTGGCCAAGGATGGGATCAGAGTCAATGCGGTAGCACCCGGATTCATCCAAACAGATATGACTGCGGGAATACCTGAGAAGGTCCTGCAGATGATGGCTGATAAAGTCCCCCTGAAACGTATGGGAAAGCCTGAAGAGATTGCCGATGCTTATTGTTTTTTGGCCTCAGATGAAGCATCATACATTAATGGAGCAGTATTGAATGTGGATGGTGGTGTGATACTTTGAGCGCGATCTTCTAATTCGCTGTAGTTATCCAAAATCTATAAATTGAACACACTGAGGTATGAGACAAATCATTGAGGAATAGGCCAGCATTCCATACTACCCACCTTTTATCATTTTACTTAGAATTTTCCGTCTTAGCTGTCTACCAAACCAGGGGAAGTCCATCTCATTGATAGGTATATCCCATTGAGCGTCTGAAGGAAACCCTAATGGTTCTATAAATTTAGCTAATTTTCTTCTAAACCCATCTATCGCTAGCTTCAATTTTACTATTGGTTTGTATTTATTTTTTTCCAAATAGCTGTGGGCTTGATCCATTCGATTTCCTGCACCTGGTTCAAAATAATGTGTGCGGGATGAACCTAGAGGAAGCCATCGATCTCAACAAGTGAATTCTATTCCGGGGTCTAGTAGGAGCTACAAAATAGGACCTTGTCAGCAATTTTGTTGTCCCCATTTGTCGCAAGCTGGTATCCACTGTCGTCTAATTGCATATTCTACTAAAAGGAACAAAAAGCAGTCATTTAAGAATGCTTAAATAATTGTTTTTATTTGTGTAGCAGGGGGCGGATTTGGCTGAGCCTCCGCCCTGCGGGCTGCGCTCGCCTTCCTCCAAAGACCTTCCGTTGGAAGATCTCCTCCGGATGAACCGGCGCTTCGCTTGGGCGGTTCTGCATCACACCCCACAAACAAAAATGGCCCTCCTGCGGAGAGCCATTTTTATTTGTAGCAGGGGGCGGATTTGAACCGCCGACACCCGGCTTATGAAGTCTGCCAGGGTGAATTACATCTTGTTTATTTACAGTATTTTATAACTATTTCTGAAAATACGTATACGCAGACACGTATACGGAAGTAAGTATGAATAATTTAATACCTAAAAATCCCATATGGGTTAAGGATATAAAAAACAATCCTGACAGGGTTGGTTTCAGGATTCCAAGCTGGAACATTCATCATTTAATTCTTCCTTTGACTCACAGAATTATGATATATATAATATAATAACAACAATATCGTTATTTTTTTGTTAAATTGGACACACTTATCCTACGGTACCACATACAGACTTATTGAGGAGGGCTAAACGAGCTTGATATTCAGTAATTCTGTGTATAATCGCCACCAAGTATCTCTGTAATAGTAATCTTTAGGCATCTTCAAGGTATACTGCCTTGAACGATAAATAAGTTTGCCCGCCACACGAATAAACCAGGCACGGAAAGTGGCTGGTTCCTGCCTCCATACTTTTCTGTCTGTTAAATATCTGATCCAAATAGTAAGATTATAAGCCAATACTGCCAGATTCCACAACACATCACTGCCCCAGAAATGGTTCATGATAGTTGTCCCGGCATTTAGCTGACCCTTTACAGCAGCAATCCAGTTTTCACATTCCCCTCGATCTTTGTACTGGTGGTAAATCTCAAGTGGGGCTTCTTCCAGATTGGTCACATAACAGGTATAATCATATTCAGGTATAGAAAATAGTAGTCCCTTGATATGGGTGGTCACCAGGCGACGGATAAATACCAGCTTACGGGGCTGATCCCAGCCCTGTGCCTGATACATCAGTTCTGAATAAGCAATGCTCGGATAACCCGGGATGTCTTCCCATTCACAGGAAGATATGAGATGTTTCATGTTCCGAAGTTTTACCTTGATCAGGTATAAATCTTTCTGTGCTTCAATGACTGACAGGGTTTTATTGTCAAAATAGGCGCTATCACACCGATACAGTGCGGTCACTTCTTCGGGAAGACGGACATGACACTCCTTGATAAACTCTGAGGTTCCATTACCGGAATAGGTATCACCCGGTCTGAACCAACTGTGCAGACATTCCTTAGTGGAAGTAATCCAGGCCATTTGGGGATGAAAGGACTTCTGTCCTCGCTTCTTCTCGTTATAGCCTTTACGGGAACCTTCCTGATTGCCATACGATCCCTTCACCGTTGAATCAATATCGATGATCAGACGGGTTGAGTCCAAATATTGGCTGCGGACTTTTTTACCCAGCTTGCCCAGTATCTCCTGGAGGTGATTGGCTTTCTTGAAATTGAAAAAATTGAGCCGATACCCAATTGTGTTCTCATCGATATGACTTTTGATGCCCAGCAGTTTCTGGATCATCTGGTCTTTGGTAAACTCACTGAAATGACTGAGATGCTTAAAATCCGCTAAGTACCCATAAATGATACTCTTGAATATCGTACTCGTATCATATTTAGTATTGGAAGCGATTGGTAAATTAATACCATTTTCAATGGCTTTGTCGAATGATAACTGCTTTCTTAAAAAATGATCTATTGGCAAAATACCTGCATGGTTTGTGAGGGTTTTTGATGTAAATTCAGGCGAGATTTTCTTAGCTCTATTTTTCATCGATTGGGTGCTTTCGTCTTTTCGTTATTTATTTTATTTATCACATTATAATTTAATAACTTACGAACACCCTTTCGATGTTTTTTATGCTCTATATGGGATTTTTAGGTAATAATAAATATGAAGTTCATCACAATCAATACAAAGACTAAATTGCAGAAGCTCCGAATTCGGAGCTTTATTAATGTAGGGCTAACCTATATTTGTCTGCCTATTATTCCTGCAAGTCTACTATTACTTTGTATAAATTCCTTTTTCCATATTATTAAATGTTTGATTTATCACGCTAATTTCGAACATATTAGAACATGGACAAATTCTGTGTTGACTTCGTTTTCACATCATCAACCTGAAGAAATCATGTTGATCGTCTTGGGATCAAAGAGCTATGCTACGTATGGACTAGGCTCAAATAGCTTTTGCAAATGTTACAATCAAAGCAAATATTGGAAATACATATTTTCTTAATTCAGCCAACTGGTCTTGACTCGCATCCAGTTGACCTTGACTGTCTCCAAGTTGACCTAGACTCCCATCTAGTTGGTTCTGAAGATCCACTAATTCTTGATCATCTCCGTTCAGAGCAGACACATTCTCAGCCATATATATATTCCCACTTTTACCACCTACTGAAGGATTTATCTCGATCATAAGACTATCAGGCTGAATTACATCATTTTCACCCATTTTATAATACAGTTTATTGAAATATTTTACTTCGGTTTTCTTCTGTTGTTTATCATAGAGATAGTGTTGTTTTCCGGTGGTTTCCCATTCTGGACTATAGATAATCGCCCTCAAATCAACTCCCAAATAATTAATCTGCGCTATCTTTCGTTTATGGTAATGTAAAATTGGTTTATTCTTTGAAATAGCATGTGAGTTCGAGCTTCTTTTTGTTGAATAAAAGGGACTCGCTTCCACTTTATCTGAATAAATACCAATCAATTCGTCAAATTCGTAGAGAAAGTTTTGATTTAACTCACTTATTATATTAGCTTGGAAAACAGGTTTTACACTATTCAGTCCTTTGATATAGAAAGTGTTATTCCCATCAACAGGTACATCATCTTTAACATGCCAAAGCTGTTGATAGAAACTATCTGGTGTTTCAGTAAATGTTTCTGGCTCAACATACTTAGACTCCATTAGTTTTATTTTATAATACTTTTTTGAATCAAGCAGTGAGTCGGAGTTCAATTGGTACAAATAGGAACTCTCAGAAATTTTTGAATATTTCAGTGTTGAATATATAAGGCTGGAACTATCAACTAAGTGGTATATATGATTAATTGGTGTTTTATTCAATTTCTGAAAATTTAAATATTGTTTTTTTATTGGTATCTCCTTGTTATCTGTTAGAAGAATCGCTGTGAGGTCATCCTTATTAACAAAACTAACAAACTGGATTGAATTGTCATTGATAACGGATTCCTCTCTCAAAAGGGCATATTTCCTGTTTAATGCTTCAGTTTTAAAGCGGAAATTCTTTTTCTGCTCCGAAGTGAGTGCCAGTCGAAAATCATGATCCAGATAATCAGGAACCACAAACGATGTATCCTTTTGGAGAACGGGACGTTTGATGGGATATAACAATGGTAGTGTATATGCTCCAGCATCACTCTTCATATAAAAAACTCCCGACATACCCAATTGATTTGAGACTGCGACAAGGATTCGCCCCTTTTTTTTATTAATACCAGATTGACCACCAAAATTCATCGATTCTTTGGTGAATGGTACTGACAGCCCTCCTTTTTTGAGATCCTCAAATGTATAGATATAACCAACCATGAAGAGAGTGTCCGATTTCATTACTTGGAGCTTTTGGGCTTGAAGAGGAATTACTAATGCCCATACAACAAATATTACTAAAGATTTCAAGGAGAAGACTCGAAAATCAATTCTTCTTTCAAAGAAATGAGGGTAGAGTCTGAGACCATTTTTTCGTCCTCAATAAATTTAAGAAGAAAAGATTTATTAATTTTGTATGTTTCTCTTGGTGAGTCATCTATAAGACCAACATCTTCCCACAACAAGAACATTTCATCCGTTTCTCGATGTAATTTAGTCTTCAAAGAAAACTCAACTTCTTGTCCGTCAATTTCCCGAGTGTAAATAGCATCAAGACTTAATGGTAAGCCGTCAATTTGTGCATGATATTTCACAGTAAATATCTGTTCCTCAAACTCAACTGTGACATAGCTTGTATCAAACACTAGGACATTTACTTTGCTTCCCCGCGGCAAAGATTGCACGTAATCCTGAACTTGGTTAGCTTCGTCTTTCGAAATTGAGTCTATAAATGCTTTACCATCAGGTGGGAGATCAAACGGGGAAACGTATAATTCCTCGCTAAAATTCATAACAGTGAGAACTACTCCAAGTGTCAATCCTAACAAGGCCATGATCATAAATGTATCTAAAGAAAGTAGATAGATATCGGTTTCTTCGTGTCTCATGTTGGCTCAACTGTCGTAGATTTTTTCCCAGAGAGAAATTCTAAGTATTTTGAAATAGACTCAAACACTCCTTCGGCCGAAGCTGCATGCACCTGGATGTCTGACTTGACTTCATTTATAGATTTGGAAGCTTGTGTTTGAATTTGAGTTAAAAGGTCATATGTCTTCTCAAGCTCTTTATTTAGAATTTGTATTTTGGTCCGATCTCTTTTAGCAAAAACATAATATTGTTTCCGATCTCCATCATAAAGTTTGTCAGATAGAAATATATCATAATATATTTTTTCTAAATGATCAATCTGTTCCAATTCTCTCTTGTGGAGTGGGGATACGACAAATATCTCAACAGTCAAGGACATTAAATGGGCAATTATACTTGTCAAAACAGCGAAAACATTTCCGCCAAGAGCTCCCTTGACAGTATCAGCAAATACACTATTATCAAAATTTTTTATTTGGAATGAATTAGCGACTTCTAAAGCAAAATATATTTGGGCGAATGCTAGAGCTAGTCCGACGAGAGTTCCAATAATTCCAATTCTAACTAGACGGTTGAGCATATTATTTGTGCTTGAAGAGCGGTCCTCTAGTTTTTCAAGTAGAGCTTTTTTATGTGACTTGAAAATATCATGAAAATATCTTTTTACAGGATTCAATTCATGGGTTTGAAATAATCGAGTAACCATTTTTACTGTTTCATGGTCTTTAATGAAATCCATTTGCTCATGTCCAGTATCGATTAGTTGCTTTATAACTTGTGGATTTGACTGAATAGTTTTGCCAATAGTGAATTCATAGAAAGCTTGGCTAGAACTCCGACCCCATAAATCTTTAAACAAAGTTCTGACCTGGAGGTAAAGGAATACATATATGGCTAATTGGATAAGATATTGTAGGATATATGCGATAATTTTGACAAATATAACGAATGTACTTTGGCTAATTTGTTCAACAATAAATAATTGGCTGATTTCATATATAGGTCGAATTGCTTCGACACATAGCACTCCGATAAGTGTCCAGATCAATCCAAAAAAAGTTCTGACAGCTGATTGATCGTATTCGGTGAGACGCTCTGCATAACAATAGCCGTTTTCATCCTGTTGATATTTAGTTAACCTTGTAATTTGTTCGTATTTTTTTCTTAGCTTCACACTATTCAATTACGGCCTCCTCATCTGCATTACATGTTCGAGCTAATAAACAACGCTTCAGCTATTTTTTAGGTATCATCTAAATATGCTGATAATAACATTATATGAGTAGATACCATCCCATTCTAACTATAACTGTGCTTGGATTGATATTTTTAGTTCATGATTAGTAACTAGCAAAATATGCTGATCAATTAATGGTAAAGTATATGATATGTTGAGTTCAAGCGTTTTTCTAATAAGACACAACCCTACAGCCATTAAACTCAAATCCTCTTGTTCATTATAGTATTGATACTCATTGCCAGCAGAGATCTCTATTTTTCCAACATTAAAATCAATAACCGAATATTTAGCGCCAAAGCCTAAAGTCAATGGTGTAAAATCACCGGCACTTATATCGAAATTCACTTTAAACGTATTAATCAATCCCGAAACTCCCGTCCTGAAAATATTTTCACTAGATTGTAGGGAATCATTATTTCTAAGATATCTATACATAATACCAAAGTTCATCAACCTGTTGTTTTCATCATTATCAATTGAATAAAGTATACCTACATCACCCCCACCCATAAATATTTTATCCTTGCTTATATTATCATGACAAGCACGTACTGCCCATCCCCAAACCAATCCGCTCCTCTTTTGCGCACCTGAAAGATTTAATGTTCTTTGATTTACAGATAGTTTTATGTCAGAAAGAATTATCATTCCTGAAGATTCCTGATACTTGCTAGTGTAATAATTCCCTATCTGTTTTTCTAGATACATTAGATTGTAAGACCAGGACTTTCTATGAAATTCAACCGCTCCAAGCACTTGAATGAGGTGGTCTGAAGAAAGGATGTTTCCATAAGTTCCGTGTGACCCTATAATGCCCATTCGCAGCTTGAACAGTTCGTTAGCCTTCTGGAAACCTGCATTTGCTGGATTATAATAGGCTGAAAAGACACTAATCGAATCCGCAACTCCAGTATTACCCATAGAAATGGCGTTTGGAATCATAGGTGTATTAAAATATGCAATTGGACCCCCACCCGCAATTGTTCCAGCCGCTTCTGCCATTATTGTCCACAAAAATAGATTATACAAAAATCCGATTTGTTTAATTCTCTTTACTATCAAAGTATGCCTGAAATCATGATTCTATCTGGCGACCATGACCCATTTTGCCTTATAAGCATCATCAACTTTAAGCAATGCAATGTATACACCTGCAGCAACCTGTCGTCCTGCCTGGTTTCGCCCATCCCATGTTTCATTGGTTTTATTTAATCCCGTTTGATTCTGGTTAATAAAGGATTTTACCAATCTACCTGCACCATCAACTATTATTACATCAACTTCTTTTGTGTTATTTAAGGGTACGCAATATTCGATATAAACATGATCACCAACCCTAAATGGATTATCCGCAGTAATGATCGAGTAGTTGGTTCTGTTTATTGCAGAGCTACTAATCCCAGAAGTATTAAAGAATACATCATCAACATAATACATAGTAGCAGTGCTTGAAATAATACTTACCTTCTCAACAGGAGCCCATTTTTGAGGATTCTTGATGGTCAAATTAGAATATTTAATTACATCTTTGTCGATCAAACCTATGTGATCAATACAATCATATTCGGCAATTAAAAACTCTCCATTCCAGGAGATCAATTCATTCTGCTCATTAAAATCCCACATTAGTGGTGAGTACATTTGGGCGAACGGATTTATAATTAAATAATCTGCACTCTCAAGAGCAGGAGATGGCATTTTAATTATATTAGCGATGAAACTCTGGATGAGCGTATAATTTCCATTATTTGATTGCTCTCTGACGATGCTAATTACTGAATCGATTGAATTATAGTAATCAGGAATTGTATCACCAACATCAAGAAGTTCAATTCGTAAACTATTCCACATTTCTTCAAAGGCAGATTCTGAAATCAGATTTCTACCGGTTATTAATAGTTTTAAGGGCGAAATATTAATTTTGTTACCTGCAATATCTTGTTGCATTGAAAGGTGGGTTACAATTGGTTTTATTGGATCTTCCACGAGGAGAGCAAAAGCATCGATCTCTAAATTCCCGTCTCCTGAAATATCAAGAAACTGTTGTTGCAAATTGTTTTGGTTTGTTGGATAACCCGCATCGCTACTAAAATCTGAGTCCATCAACAATCCTATGACGATGTCCGTGCGAATCAGAATCCGACTCATATTATTAATAAAATCTCTATGTTCAATATGGTGGGCGTTTGTTCGATTGGAATATGATGAGTTTGAAAGGATTGGCATCGCACCGAGGTGAATAAAAAGGGTAGAGTCAGCATCACCACCTGTATAGCCAAAGTACAAGGGAGAGAAAACATAAGAAGCTGCTTCTGTAGCGAAGCTATCATAAGGATTGAGCAGAATGAAAATAGAATCCGCATTAACTGGGACCTCTAAGGTCTCAAACGGTTCAAATTCAAGCTTGCGATCAAAACTCACTTTAATAAGATCTGATCCATTAATCACTCCATCGGGGATACCGCCAAAGCCACCATCAATGTAACGACATTCTGTTATGCTTGGTCCATCAGATGAATAGATACCGAAAGGAATATTGTCGACAAAAACAGTGTCCTTTGTCCCACATTCAAGTTTTCCCGTCAAACGCAGGGAAACGAGCTGATTTCCAATGGTCACATCTTCTGGAATAGTATTCAATGTAAAGTCTAGTGCCACTTGTGCATTTCCTGAAACCAAAGGATCTGAAGTCAGAATAAGATTGAGAGGTACATTTTGCTCTGTAAATAGAAACTGAGTCGTATCAATAATAATATCTGATTGACCAAAATTCTGAATCCACAAAGAATAGTTTAAATCACTTTGCCCAGGTGTAACAGATGGTAAATCACTAGACGTAAATTGCAGTGATGGTGGTGTTTCCACCAATATCGTTTCACCATTTACACCCAAGGTGATTGTCGTATCATTATGATTCTGATCAGTTATCTTTAGTTCTAGTGTGGGTGCATACTGTTCTGGTATAATTCCGGGATCAATCATGGATGTATCGAAAATAAAACGAGTGGTTTCCCCCGAAAATATTGTGTCCAGAGGAATGAGATGAACCAGATGAAGACTATCGGCAAAACTGAAAGTTGCATCACGGATGAAGGCATTTGCCCCAAGTTCACCTCCCGTATGGATCAATTCTACATTCAATGGAGCAAGAGCACCCAGGCAAACCGTGTTAGTATTTATTGAAAAGGCTTTATACTCGAAATTTACCTGATTTTGTAATAGGAGTTCATTCTCTGAAAGATTAATAATTGTTTCTGGATATTCATATCCGGTGCTCCCCGTTCCGGACCAGATTAATTGTGACGTTATTGGACCGATATCATTGAAATCTGGAAAAATTATTTCCGAAAATAAAATCTTAGATGGAGCTCTTGTCTCCATGGATTCAAATGAAAATGGTAATGAAATTTCCGGCTCGTGTGTATTGAAAAATAACCGACAATTAAATGTTGAATCTATGATTACATCTGAACCCAGTTTATCGACGGTTAATTCGAACTTGTCTGATTGATGATTCCAGGTGATCGTTTTTAGGGATAAACTATTCGCACGTGGGACGAGACTTGCCTGTGAATGAATTTGCCAGGTGTTCTCAGAAAAAGATTCTATTTTATTGTTTTCAACCTCATTGATCCTGAAATCAATCTTAGCTCCGAGGTGTATTGTCACCGGCTCTATATCTGAGGGAATATTCACATAGTACATGACTGTATCAATTTCTCCAGAAGCAAGATTCACTATTCTGTTTGGCGTCTCATTCTGAAAAAGGTGGAATGAAACCTCATCTTCGAAAAAGAGGGGGTATAATGAATCTATGGTGGCTTGAAAATTAGAATAATTACGGACAACGATATTGATTTCCCGGTATGCTTGTGATTGAACAACTGAGCTCACATTTGAGTATACATTAACGATATCAACATTGGCAACCTCGGGATTATCTTCATCAACCAGTATTCCTGGTTGATGAAATGGCTTATTCCTCGTAGTCAATCCCTTTGCATTGAGCAGAATGTAAGCTCGATCTTCAGTGATATCTGGAGGAATATATAATGAATCGAAGATCAGTTCATATATCAAAGGGTCCGATTGATAAACTGAAAAACTATTTAGTGCGGCTGAATCATAAATCGCTTCCTCATGAAGCAGGTAAATTTTTGTCTCCAGATTTAGTACAACGCCAATATCCCCGTGGTTCGACAACTTAAAGGTGATCTCATGACTTGAATCTGGGAAAAAGCAATCTGAATTGATTGAATTAGGTAGGTACTCCAATTCAGGCTTTCGTAAAATGGTCAAGTCAATCGAATCATGAAACAATTCGAATCCCGCAGTTAAAGTCCAATCCTCTGAGAGTGTATCACCATTGATCGTACACTGCATAGAATCATTTAACTCAACACTCTCTCCACTGATTGGTTCCAAGACCCAGGATGCTATGAGATTTTCCCTATGATTTCCATCACTATCAAAGCCATTTAAATAGAAGGTTACTGAACTATCACTTGGGAAGGTGAGATGAGAAATTAGATATTCGGTGTCATTTATAAACGAACTTATTTGCACTGAATCAAGTGACCCTAATCCAACATCAAAAGATATCACATCTCTGACACCATTATAGGTGGCCACGATGGTGGCATGTCCAGGCTCAGTCGGGTCATATCCGGTACTATTACTATTCGAAGGATTTGATATTACTCCGATACCTGCACTGTCTGTCCAACTCACTAAA
>JAJRSW010000013.1 GCA_024278595.1 Fidelibacterota bacterium
AAACATCAACGCCAGGTCATCCATATAGAGACTCTCGTGATTGACCCGGGTTACCAGACCTTCATCCCGGTCACTGGAACAGGATAATAACCCTGCAAAAAGCAGGGTTATTATGAGAAGGACAGATCTATTTATTGGAGGATAAATGATTATTCAGCCGCCGTATCATAGAAAGCGTGAACTGCGGTGTAATTGATTTTAACCGGAAAATCTTTTTTAAGTTCAGAGTATACCGCCTCGGTGCGCTTCTCTCGTAGTTCACCCACAATCTCTGTTCTCACCCGACCCTTAACCTTACTATAGGGCTTGGCACCCTCGGGAATGATCTTCTCAAGCTTAATAATGGAATATCCGTTACCGAGCTTCATGGGACCGGCCACATCGCCAATCTCCAGAGAAAAGGCACTTTTTCCCATCATACCATAACGCCCCTCTTGAAAGGGAGGCAGTTCACCCCGTTTATCTTTGGTGGCCTTTCGCTCTGTATATCGTCCAGCCAGCAAATCAAATGCCTCTCCGGCATCCAGGCGCTTTTTAACATCAACGGCCAAAAGGCTGTCCTTGATAAATATCTCGCGAACCTGAACCTTCTTTTTATCCAGATATTTTAAGGCTTTATTTTTCTCGTAAAAAGCCGTCAACTCTTCTTCGCTAGGCTCAAGAGCGCTGTTTATTTCAGAAGCGACAAAGGCGTCATAAACATAACGGTCAACCAAACCATTGATCTTCTCAGAAAAATCAACTTCCTGATCATACTTGTTGGTATAGCCAAACTCGACAATAAGGGTTTGAGTAACCATTTGATCCAGGATCGTAATTAACTGATTTTCCGACTTGAACCGTGGTTTTTGACCGTCATCCAGAAGGCTTAATTCTTCAATAATCCAGGCCCCGCCTAACTCCTCACCCTTCAGCGTGAACAAAGGATCGGTAAAATTCAATTTTTCAAAGACCTCGTCCATGGCGAGCTGTTTCGCCCTGGATTTCTCAAAGAGCATAAAAAAGTTATGCACGTTATCAGTTAGGAGCTCAAAACCAGCCTTTTTCTTTTCACCGTCTAAAAACTCATTGGCGCGCTGGCTTAACTCCTGACCCTTTTCTTTGCTAGCCTGGTTTTTCAAGCTGGCCTTTTCCTCTTCAAAAGAACCCCGCTCTATATCGCGCACGGCTTCAAGTTTAATGATGTGGAAACCAAAATTTGTCTCTACCACATCAGAGATCTGACCCGGCTCTAAAGCAAAAGCCGCATCCTGGAAAGGACCAACCATTTTTCCCCAGGAAAACCAACCCAGGTCACCACCGTTGGCTTTTCCAGAAGGGTCTTCAGTAAACTCTTTTGCCAGATCTTCAAAAGCTTCACCACCAGCCAGGCGATTATTAACCCGACCCATAATTGCCAGGGCCTCTGCCTTGGTGCGTTCAGTTTTTGAACGGGGCCCACCCTTAAACTGGATTAAAATATGGCGCGCCTTCAACTCTTTACCCGTGCGGTCATAGACATCTTGCAGAAAATCATCGCTGACAACAGCATCAAGGATTGCCCGGTCATAAACATATTGAAGCATCTGTCGCCGTTCAGCCTTCTTCCGTTTCATTACTATTTCTGCGTCATCAGCCAATCCGCGCTCAACACCAACTTTGGTAAACAGCGCCTTTCTGACAAACTCATCAACCTTTGAATCAATGTACTCTTGATCCTTGTCAGCAAACCGGGCTGCTGGATTCTTGGATGTGAACTGTTCCAGAGAAATAATTTCACCATCCAGGGTTGCCAGGGTGTCATTATCCATACTTGAGCAGGCAAACAGGAGTACGATAACCCCCAAAGCCAGAAAGGGGGTGGCAAAGCGTGTTTTCATTAGATTAACCTTTTGATTATATTAGATTTAAGTTTTATGGTCATGTTCGAAAAATTTAGAATGGAGCAGGAGACTTTCCAAGAATATTCTAAGCGAACTTAAGGACTTTTCGGAACCCTGATGGGTCATCACTAATGTCAGTGTTCGGTTATTCATTATCTCCACATTCTGGCCGGTTTCTACCAGCGCCTTAGCCAGACCTTTAATGATCTTTCCGCCAGCATGTTCCACGTGTTCGGGTAAAAAATCGGTCTGAATTCGCCGCGCCTTAACCAGTACGCTTCTAATTCCCAGGGATTGCCCCAGCGCCTTGATCAAAGCCCGGTCTAGCAGGTTTTCAACCGGATCAGGCAGCCGACCAAACCGCTCTCGGAGTTCAGCGCGCAGACTGTATAAGGTGTCTATATCTGCGCTGGCAGCAATACGACGATAAAGGGCGATTCTTTCAGGGGTATCTTCGATATATGAAGCAGGGATCTGCATTTCGACATCGATGGTCATGTCCGGCACAGGAAAAGACGCGACCTGACCGCCCTGGACCTCCTTCAGCATTTCCAGTGTATCCTTTAGAATCTTGGTGTAGAGGTGGTAGCCAATATTGGCGATCTGGCCACTTTGTTCTGTTCCAAATACATTTCCAGAACCGCGGATCTCCAGATCACGCATGGCTATCTCATAACCACCACCATAGTGTGCATGACGCTCCAGCGCATTTAACCGTTTGATGGCATTAATACTTAACTTGCGAAACCCGGGCGCTAAAAAATAGGCCCAGGCTTTGCGATGTGATCGGCCCACACGCCCGCGTAACTGATATAACTGGGAAAGCCCCATGGCGTCAGCCCGATTAACGATCAAGGTGTTGGCATTGGGTATATCAAGCCCTGACTCAACAATCGTGGTGGATAACAAAACGTCAAACTCGTGGTGGAAAAACCCCAACATCACCCGCTCTAGGTCACGAGGTTTCATTTGACCATGTCCCAAACCAAAACGAACACCGGGAAGCAGCACTTGCAATCGCTGCAGCATAATCCCAATTGACTCCACCCGGTTATGCACAAAGAATATCTGGCCGCCCCGATCAACTTCTTTTAAGATCGCTTCGCGGATCCGTTTTTCATCAAAATCCATAACCACCGTTTCCACTGGCTGGCGATCCTTAGGCGGTGTTTTAAGCATAGACATGTCCCGGGCGCCCATGAGTGACATTTGCAGGGTCCGCGGGATGGGGGTGGCTGTCATCGATAATGAATCAACCGAGGTCTTGATCTCTTTTATGCGCTCCTTGTGTTTGACTCCAAAACGATGTTCTTCATCGACAATAAAAAAACCAAGTCGTTTAAAAACAACATCTTGAGAAAGAAGCCTGTGGGTGGCAATAACCACATCCAGCGAACCGCTTTTTAGGGCTGCCAGGGTTTCCTTGATTTGTTTTGGTGTTCTAAAACGCGAGAGCACGCCAACACTGACCGGGTAATCCGCAAAGCGCTCCGAAAAGGTCTCGAAGTGCTGTTGGGCCAGAATGGTTGTGGGTACCAGGATACCAACCTGGCGGGAGTCGCTTACCGCCTTGAATACAGCGCGCATGGCAACTTCGGTTTTACCAAAACCCACATCCCCGCACAAGAGCCGGTCCATGGGGTGGTCCGATTCCATATCGCCCTTTATTTCTTCAACGGCGGTAAGCTGGTCAATGGTTTCATCATACACGAAGGATGCTTCCATCTTTTTTTGGAAATTAGTATCAGGGCTGAACCGAAAACCCTCAACGATAAAACGGTTGGCATACAACTCCATCAGCTCTTGGGCGTAATTGTCAACAGCCTTCCGAGAGCGCAGTTTTAACTGATCCCATTCTGTGGATCTTAAGCGGGTTAGTTTTGGAGGCACCTCAACATGAGATTCATATTTATGCACCCGGTGCATTTTTTCAACCGGAACATAGACATGATCACCAGCTTCATATTCTAAAGCCAGTACTTCGCGCATGGCATTGTTCACGGGAATGAGTTGCGTACCGAGATATTTACCAATACCATAATCCAAATGCACCACAACATCACCCTCTTCGAAGGCCTCTATTCTGGTAGCAGGTCTTACTGGAAACAACCGCGGAATAACACTGCGCTTCCTGTTCCTGCCAAAGATCTGATGGTCGGTGAGCACTGCGAGCTTGTTCTGGTGATCGATAAACCCCGATGATAACGAGAGGCGGATGGTTTCAAAGCGAAAACCTTCAAACAACACCTGTAATCGGTCGAGCTGGATGCCCGTATCGGCACAGATAAACACCCGGTATAGCACTTCGTTCAGATATCCCAGACGCGCTCGAAAGGCCTCAAGGTTCCGCTGGAACTCCGGCTGAACTTCGATATCCCAAGCAATAGCATGGGAAGCTCTTGCCTGGCGCCAAAAAAAGGATCGGGCCGGTCTATTTTTTAGCAGTGCCTCAGTCACACCCGCTGAATCTGAATCCTCTAACAAGTTTAGATACTGGTAAAACAGAACCTTTTCCGGTATTTCTCCCAGGAGCGGATCAACCACGGCCTGTTCAAACGGATTCTCCGGATAAATCATGAGACTGTCAAACTCGCTAATCGAACGCTGAGTGCCCGGATCAAACTCATGGATAGATTCCAGGGTATTACCCAAGAAATCCAGCCGCAGAGGCTTGTTGTGGTCACCGGGAAAAACATCCAGCACCCCACCCCTGACAGCAAAATACCCCGGCTCGACCACAAAAGAATCTCGCTGAAAGCCGTAATCCACCAGACCCTGTTCAAGATCGCCAACCGAATAGTTGCCACCACTTTTTAAGTCGATGGAAGTGAGCGCATTTTCGGAAACACCACTCAATAGCTCTGAGGCGCGGGTTATATATATGGCTGGCTCACCGGCCAAAAGCGCCCGCAATGCTCGCCCTGACTGGCCGGTGTCGATCCCGTCAACCCGATCACTGCCCACAAAATGGATCTCTTGATCCAGATCCAGCCCCACAAGATCATTTAATAGTCGCTCAGCTGTAGACTTGTCTGGAACAACCAGGACCTGGACAGCCGGTTTAAGGTTTGCGTGGACCAGAAACGGTAAAAGCGCAGGTTCAACCCCATAAAGCTCACGACCGGGTTGTTGAAAAAACCGGTCTGTTACTGCAAGCAGGTCAGGATGTTTCACGTGAAACAAATCTTTTTTAAAAGAATCAGTAAAATTGAGACATCCGCTGGACTGACCCCGCTGATCCGTGATGCCTGTCCAATGGTCTCAGGTCTTATTCGCTGCAGTTTTTGGCGACCCTCAAAAGAAATAGCCGCCATTTCCAGGTAGTCCACTGAATCCGGGATGGTCGTATTTTGATGTTTTGCCAGTCGCTCTACCTGTAGTCGCTCGCGATCAATATAGCCCCGGTATTTGGTGTTGGTGGCGATGAGCTTTAACAGGGTCGGGGAAAGATCCTGGATCCAACCCGGCAAAACCGGTTTTAATTGTTCGATAGAAACATGGGGCCGCCGCAAAAGGTTGGTGATCGATTGACTTTCTTTAAGTGGAGCCTGAAGATCGATGAGAGCGGCCACTTTCTGGGGTTTGATATAAATAGTATCAAAGGTTGCCTCGGCCTTTTTGGCCAACTGTTTCTGTTTGACGACGGCCATATAAAAAGTAGTGGAGACTAGCCCAAGGGCGTGTCCTTTTTCAGCGAGCCGGAAATGAGCATTGTCATACCGCAATAACAAACGGTGCTCGGCCCGGGAGGTGAACATGCGATAGGGTTCATCTGTGTCTTTGGTGATCAGGTCATCGACGAGTACACCCAGGTAGGCTTCCTCGCGTCCCAACACAAAGGGCGCCTTGTTATTGACCTGTAGATGGGCATTGATTCCCGCCAGCAAACCTTGTCCAGCGGCCTCCTCATAGCCAGAAGTACCGTTGATCTGTCCAGCAAAAAAGAGTCCCTTCACCTGCTTGGTCTCCAGGGAAGCCTTGAGTTGCGAAGGTGAAAAAAAATCATATTCGATGGCATAGCCCGGCTGAATAAACTCGACCCGCTCCAGGCCGGGAACAGACCTTAAGCTGGCAAGCTGAACCTCTTCAGGAAGAGATGATGAAAAACCATTCACATAAATTTGGTTTGCATTGGACCATTCCGGCTCAAGAAAGAGTTGGTGTGAGGGCTTATCAGAAAAGCGGACCACCTTATCCTCAATGGAAGGGCAATAGCGTGGACCGACGCCCTGAATGACCCCGGAGAAAAGCGGAGAAAAGTGTAACGCCCCACTAATGATACGGTGGGTCTCCAGGTTGGTTTTGGTGATATAACAGGCTTCGTTGGGTGGGTGGAAATTGCTGGTTGAAAATGAAAACGCCTCAGGGTCCGCATCACCGGTTTGGATCGTGGTCTTAGAGAAATCAATACTATCACGCTTGACCCGTGGTGGGGTGCCGGTCTTTAAGCGTCCCGTTTCAAAACCTAGCGTCACCAATGATTCAGTCAAACCAACACTGGCCGCTTCGCCGATACGACCGGCGGTAAACTGCTTGTCGCCAATATGGATCAAGCCATTGAGAAAGGTGCCATTGGTTAACACCAGCGCTTTACAGGAAAAGTGCGCCCCGTTACGGGTGACAACACCACTGACCCTGGTTTTTGTGCGATTCGCAATGACCTTAACAGCCTCATCTTCAAACAGATCAAGCCCCGACTGTGCTTCACAGGCCGCGATCATATATGCGCTGTAGGCGTGCTTATCTATTTGGGCGCGGGGAGACCATACAGCCCGGCCCTTTGATCGATTGAGCATTTTGAACTGGATCCCGGTGGCGTCAGTGGCCCGGGCCATCTCACCGCCCAGGGCGTCAATTTCTCGCACGAGATGACCCTTGGCGAGTCCACCAATGGCCGGGTTGCAGGAAGCTCGACCCAGGGCTGCGATCTGCATGGTTATCAAAAGAGTTGTCTGGCCCAGACGACTGGCTGCCAGGGCGGCTTCGATCCCGGCATGGCCACCACCGACCACGATCACCTCATATGATTCACGTGAAACAGTCATAGCCGTAGCTTATTTGCCAACACAGAAACCGCTAAAGATCTGATTGAGAATGTCGTCAGGGGTCGTTTTGCCGGTAATTTCACCAAGCACATCAAGAGCTAGCCGGAGATCTGAGGCTATATACTCAGGTCCGAAGGCATTATTGATCGCTGACAGGCAACCTGACAACTGTGTATCAAAACGATTAAAAATGTCACGATGGCGCTCACTGTTTAAAATAACACCCTGAACACCTGTATTTTTCATGTTGATAACATGTGAATAAATCGCCTCTTTAAGAGTGTCAACCCCTTCGCCTGTAAGGCATGAAAGGTAAATATCCTTGTTCTTGGGTGGGGTGGGAGTAAGGTCAATTTTATTATAAACAGTTATTTGAGGTATGTTGATAGTTTTTAGGGACTTGATATCATTCGTATCAGGTGCCTGTACCCAAATGATCAGATCGGCCAGTTCAATTTCATCTTTACTGCGGTCTACTCCTGATGATTCAGCCTCTTCCCGGGTCTCGCATAGCCCGGCAGTGTCTACCAGCACCACCGAATGTCCAGCGACAATGATCGTTTTCTCAATTGTATCCCGGGTGGTACCAGGTTGAGCAGTAACAATAGCACGTTCCTGCCCCAGCAACAGGTTAAACAGAGAAGATTTGCCGCTGTTGGGGGCGCCTGCCAATGGAACCCGAAAACCTTCCTCTAGACGGCGACCGTAAAAGTAAGTCTCCAAAAGCGATTGCGTGGTAGCCTGTAAGGCCTGCAATGGAGCGGTAAAGGCAGATGGCGGTGTAAATTCGATCTCCTGATCCGAAAAATCCAGCTCGGCTTCAATCACAGTGAGGATCTTGATAAGATCTTCCGACATCTTGTTGACCAGGTTCCGTAGACCACCGCTGAGTTGATGGCGGGCATTTTTGTGGGCCGCCTCGTCTTTGGCATGGATCAGATCAGCCACTGCTTCAGCCCGACTCAGGTCTATCTTACCCCGTAAAAAGGCCCTCAGGGTGAACTCTCCTGCACCTGCTGCCCTGACGCCTGGTGCACGAAGAAGCACCTCAAGTAGTTTTTGTTGCAAGTATGTGCCACCGTGGATAGATATCTCAATAACATCTTCGCCGGTGGTAGACCTGGGTCCCTTGAAAAAGGTAACAACACAATCATCAAAATCACCGACCCCAAGATCCGTATGAGTTAGCTTCCCAAAGGTTGCAACCCGAGGCTCTAATTTATCCGTGGCTGAAAATAGAGGTCTTATGGCATCCAGTGACCGGGGACCAGAAAGCCGGATGACCGCCAAGCCGCCGGTGCCCGGCGGTGTCGAAATAGCGGCAATTGTATCCTGGTCAAACGGTAACACGAGGACCCTTTAGATCACTTCTTGCGTTTCTTTTTTGCAGGGGTGGTTTTAACAGGTGTTGCTAAAACAGGTAAAGGTTTATTTGGCGTAAACTTTTGTTGTAGAATAGACATCAGGTTGAACAGGGTGTAATACAGATTTAAACCTGAAGGGAAGGTGTAGAACATAAAAAAGAAAACGGCCGTCATAATATACGGCATGTTTTTCATTTGTGGATTGGTGGCAGCAGAACTAGGCGTCATCATCTTCTGTTGCAGGATCATGGTTGCAGACATGATTATTGGAAGCAGATTCACATCAAACCCCATAAAAGTACCAACAGTATCTGGCAGGGAAAGATCGGAAATCCAGAACTCCAGGCCACCAAAGGCCGCCCCGCGTAATTCAATGGTTGTTCTAAAAAGATTGAACATGGCGATGAGGATCGGCATCTGGATCACCAGGGGCAAACACCCACCAAGCGGATTTATTCCCAACTCCTTGTAGAGCTTCATGGTCTCTTCATTCAGACGCTTGGAGTCGTCTTTGTATTTATCTTTCAGCGCTGCGATCTGGGGCTGAGCCTGTTGCATACTCTGGGTAGAGGAGAATTGCTTTTTGGTCAGAGGAGCCAAAAGCAGCTTCACCAGGATGGAGAAAATGATCAGGACAATTCCATAATTGGGAATAATCTTATAGAGCGCTTTAAAGACCCATAATGCACCCTTGCCAATAATTCCGAACCAACCCCAATTCATCATTTCTTCAAGGTATAAACCGTATTCTTTCAAGACATCATAATCAAGAGGTCCAACATAGACGCGATAATTTGACTCACTCACAGCACTCCGGCGGTCAAACGCATCCCTGACGTCAAAATTAAAGACCTTCAAAGAAACATCGTTATCACCAGGTGTCTGATAACGGGTGGATTTAAACTCTGAAACCGGCTGATCAGGCATGAGAATAGCTGTAAAATATTTTGATCGGGACCCAACCCAAGTGGTTAAGGCGGTCTGGACATCAGTTTCACGATCCGTATCAGCAGAATAATCAGTTGGGCTGGTGTCCTCGCCAAGCAAGGCATACATCTCTGAATAATACAGATCATCTTTACGGTTTTTTTCAGTTGTGGCGATTCCACCGGACCAGGTCGTAGCAAAATAGCGACCAGCATTTACCTGGTCAAAATTGATTAGTTGCTGATCCAGATCGAAGTGAAAACTATCGGGATAAAAAGTAAATGTTCTGATTAATTGGGCGCCAGAACCAAGTTCGACCTCAAAAGAAAAAGAGGCTGGCTTACCAAAAACCGGAAAATCATAAACCGGTGCAGCTCCCAGTGAACTTTTAGCCAAAACTCTTTTAGTATTAAAATCTTCAACCTCGTATCCAATAAACTGGTTGGCTAAAACACCATCAGCCAATGCAGATATTAGCTGAACCCTGGAACTGTCTTTGGTTAGATACCTGTTAAGGAAAACCTGTTCGAGTGTGCCACCACCACTGTTTGAAAAGTGAAGCTCGTAAAGCGGGGTGGAGACAATGATCTGAGTTTTTGCAGAAACGGCAACAGTGGAAGTGTCAAGCGGGATCGGAGCAGACAAGGCAGGAATAACAGCCTCTTCCCGGACGATCAATCCTGAATCGGGCGGAGCGCTAAAAGAGGATTCAATGTGAGGCTTTTTAGGAGCGGTACTGCCCGGGGCGACCATTTCCTGATACCAGTCAGAGAAAAAAACCAGCAGGATGAGTCCCATCAATGCGATGGCGGCGAGAGTTCTGTTTTGTTCGGACATAAAAATTTATGAATCCTTATTCTTTAATGACAGGATCAAATCCGCCCTTGCTGTAAGGGTTACAACGGAGGATCCTCCAGGTGGACTTTGGTAGTGCTTTCCACCAGGGTAATTTTTCAAATGCATCCAGCGTATAATGTGAACAAGTGGGATAAAAGCGGCAGCTATTGGGAAACAAAGGACTAAGCGCCACCTGATAAAAACGCACAAGTAGAATAAAAGGCTTATTGATCCACACGGCCAGATCGCTTTACCAATTGAAGTATTGAAGACGTGAGTGCCGGGCCAGATAAAAAGGAACGATGAAAGAGAAAAAGATAACCAGTCCCAATTGAAAAGGGGACAGAAGCATTTAGCAACAAGCCCCTGAACAACCGTCTGGTTTTATTCCGCTTGACCGCATTGCCTGCCTTGCGTCGAATTAAAAAACCCACCTCCAAAATGTCTGTGGGTTTTGTGTACAAAGTTATACCCCGCATAGTAAACCGGCGACCACCCTGCAGATAATCAGCAACAGCAGCCCCGCTTATCTGCTTAACCGGAAACGGTGAGGCGTTTTCTTCCCTTGGCACGGCGGCGGGCCAGTATTTTACGACCATTCTTAGACTTCATGCGAGCGCGGAATCCGTGCTTATTGCGACGTTTGCGCCGGCTGGGTTGATAGGTTCTTTTCATTGTAAATCAATACTCCAATAATAACATGTTTTTTAAAAGCCAGCCAATATAACATAGAGTCTAGTAAAATCAATTTTTCAATACAGTTAAGCATTTTTCTTTTCCAGGCGCCAGGAAGTGAATTGAAAGGCTTCAGAATAAGTAAAAGCTACAAGTGATATTTTGAGACATGACCCTCAAAATTAAACTCCGTTCAAGCAAGAAACCCAAAAGTAAGCCGACTGACTACCCTGGAAAAACGGCGTCCTCTTCTCGTAAAAAAAAGATTTACACGAGAGTAATAACGATTACTTTAAGACTGCCTCTATTAGATCAAAGGCAAATAATAATTGTTGATAACTTGTGAATATGTATCGGGGTTAGCTTTGGGTCAAGAGCTTTGGAAAAACGTAAAAACCGCATTAGAGACTCGCGTAGCCAACCAAACTTTTCAGACCTGGTTTCAGCCCATTTCACAGCTGGCTGAGGACCAGGAAGTTCTGACCCTGAAAGTACCGAATCAATTCTTTTATGATTGGATGAAATCACATTATGGTGATATCATTCTAAGCACGCTGGCAGAGGTCAGTGGTCGCCCCATGCGGGTGGAGTACTCCATCGTTCTTGAAGACCGCAGCGGCTCCAATCAACCCGAACCTTTTTTTGAACCAGAAGCGCCTATTGTCAGGCTAAATGGCTTGGAAGCCAACCTCAACGAACAATTCACATTTTCGAATTTTGTTGAGGGCCCCAACAACCAGTTTGCCAAAGCCGCTGCTGAAGCCGTCGTTAACTCAAAAGATAATAACCTGTACAATCCGCTGGTGATATATGGCGGGGTCGGGCTTGGAAAAACTCATCTGCTGCATGCCATCGGAAATGGTTTCCGCCAATTTAACCCCAGTAAGAAAGTACTGTATATTTCATCGGAAAAATTCACCCTTGATTTTATCAGCGCCATTCGGGAAAACAAAGCCGGTCTGTTCAGTCAACGCTATCGTAAGGTTGACCTGCTCATCGTTGATGATGTGCAGTTTTTCAAAAAAAAGGAGCGCACCCAGGAAGAATTCTTCCACACCTTCAATGAGCTGCACATGAAGGGTAAACGGATCATCCTTTCTACAGATAGACCACCAGGGGAAATTGGGCTCCATAAACGGCTGACCTCACGTTTTCTGGCTGGACTATTGGTGGACATCCACTCACCTGACTTTGAAACACGAGTGGCTATTCTGCGTCAAAAATCAGAAGAAAGCGGGATAGAGATCCCTTATGATGTTGTGGAATACCTGGCGACGAATATTGAGAGCAATATCCGTGAACTTCAGGGCGCCCTTATCCGGCTCCTGGCTTATTCATCCCTGGCAAAAAGTGATATTAACCTGCAACTGGCCCATAAGGTGCTCATGGATATTACCGGAAAGATGGCCAAACCCACCGTCAGCATGGAAGACATCCTTAACCAGGCCTCCGAATCCTTTGGCGTAAAGAAGGATGATATCTATGGAAAAGGCCGTAAACAGGAAGTCGCCCTGGCGCGTCAATCGGCCATGTTCCTCTCAAAAGAGCTCACCCACAACTCGCTAAAATCCATTGGACTCTTCTTTGGCGGAAGGGATCATTCCACGGTGATCCATGCCTGCAAGACCATCAAGGCAAAAACGGAAAAAGATGATATATTCAACGCCGAGATTAAGGCTCTGACTAGACGACTGTCCGGACCAATCTTGCGGTCTTAAGCGTCATAGTCAAAAAACACAAGGACAAATATGTTAAATATTGGAGATAAAGCCCCGGATTTTAACCTGAACAACCAGGCTGAAAAACCAGTTAAGCTGAGTGACTTTAAAGGCCGGAAACTGGTCATCTACTTTTACCCCAAAGATCAGACCCCGGGCTGTATCAAGGAAGCCTGCAGCTTTCGCGATAATATTGAGCTTTTCAGGGAGCACAATATTGACGTGATCGGTGTTAGTATCGATAGCGAGAAGTCCCATCAGAACTTTATCGCCAAACAGAACCTGAACTTTCCCCTGTTGGCAGACGTAGATAAAGTAATGGTGAATGATTATGAGGTCTGGGGCGAAAAATTATTGTATGGCAGAAAATACATGGGCACCTTTAGAAAAACCTTTTTGATCAATGAAGACGGCCTTATCCATAAGATCTATGAAAAGGTTAGGGTTGCCAGTCACGCCGAAGATGTGCTGAACGACTGGGGGATCAACTAAGCGATATGTCTCTGGAAGTTCGCATTTTTACTAAAGCAGACACCCCGGCCTGGGAGGCCTTTGTTTCATCTGCCAACAACAGTACACTTTTCCACGAACGAAAATTCCTGGGGTATCATCCCCAGGGACGTTTTGTTGATCATAGCCTGATCCTGGAGAAGAAAGGTCAGATAACGGCTCTTTTTCCAGCCGTAGAAAGCGTTGACAAGAACACACGCTCGCTGGTGAGTCATCAAGGCTCATCCTATGGCGGACTTGTTGTTGACCGGAAGCTGAGTTTTCGTGAAAGTTACGACTGCGTGGAAGCCCTTATTGACCATGCCCGAAAAGCTGGTTTCAACCGGATCCAAATGACTTTGCCACCAGCCATCTATCAAAAACGGGTGAGCAATTATTTGGATTTTGCCTTGATCAAACACGGCTTCAGCTATAAAAAGCGTGATGTATCTTCAATGCTCACCATTGAAAACACCCCGGAAAAGAACCTGGAATATTTCAGAGCCTCTCACCGGACTGCCGTCCGTAAGGCGATCAAGAGCGGCGTGGTCATCCGGGAAAGTGATGCCTGGCCAGCTTTTTATAGTATGTTGCAGCACAATCTGAAAATTCGTCACAATGTTCAACCGACCCACACGCTTGATGAGCTTATAAAGCTAAAAAAAATGTTTCCAGGTAAGATTCGTCTATTTGGGGCCTTTTGGGAAGATAAGCTGGTGGCCGGTGTGGTTAATTTTGAAGTTAATCAGGATGTGGTCCTGGCCTTCTATATTAGCCATCGGGAAGACTACCAACATTTAAGAGCGGTTAATCTATTATTTTTTGAAATCATTAAATGGTGTCACCAGAACGCTTTCAAGTATTTGGACTTTGGCATCTTTACCGTGAACATGGAGCCCAATTTTGGCCTGGGTCGCTTCAAGGAAAATTTTGGCGCCAGTGGTGTTTTTAGAGACACCTTTGAGCTTGATCTGTAGACGAAGAGTTACCCGGATTCGCACAGCCCAAAAGTTAGGTTTGCCTGAGAGTCAACCTGGTTTAAAGTCGAAAGTCGAAAGAGAGCCTTCTGTTTGGGCCGGGAAAACACTTCTTGGCTTGGCGAGGGAAAAAAGTGACACGGTAATCTCTGACAATTGAAAAGGTTGTGGGGGTGTCGGGAACAAGGATTGTTAACACCTTTGATCCGCACCAAAAAAGGTCTGTGCTGATCTATATTTCATCCAAGCTGCCTGGGTGTAGCCAAGGGAAACCAGCTGGTTGAAAAGAAATAAAATTTTGATCAGATAAAAAGCTTAAAACCGGAGCACTAAACAGCTGCGTGAGGGAGAGTTAGTTGGCGATAAAACCATTTACGAGAAAACAACACTACCTCGTGCTATTTGTGCTCCTGTTCGTAACCGTTGCAACCCGGTTCCAGTTTCAAGGACCCTATCTGTATAACGGAGATCCGGTAGCCTATTATAGCGGCGCGGAAAGTCTCCTCCAGGATGGAAGCTACCACATTGATGGCAAAATCCCCATCTGGCCCATTGGAACCAGCCTGACCTTGATCCCGTTTATGCTTATTAGCAAAGTCCTTGGCGCAAACATGGAAGCCGGGGCTTTTTGGCATGGCGTCTTCTTCATTTATCTGGCCGTATCCTTTACCTATTTACTGGGTAAACGGATCTTTAGCCCTGCCACCGGTATCATCGGAGCACTTTTTCTGAGCCTGGCCGAAAGTCCGTTTATCCACAGTATCAATTCAGCCTCAGATCCGGGTTCCCTGGCCATGCTGCTGGGGTCAGTCTATCTTATGCTGTTATTTTTAGATACCCAGAGTCCGCGCGATCTATTTCTGTCTTTCTTTTTACTGGGGCTGGCCTTTGTGTTCCGCTGGAACTATGTCTTCTTTTTACCACTGTTTCTGATCTATCTCACCGGGGATCGACGGATCTGGGCTTTTCACCTCTACCCATCATTCTGGTTATTAGGTTTTTTCGGGTTCCTGTTCGGTATTTCTACGCAACTTTTTATAAACTTTACGCAATTTGGAAACCCGCTGACCATTGGTTACAGTCAAGTGGATTACACCACCACCTTTGTATTTGATCTGTTCACATTCTTAAAAAACATTCTGCGTGTGATTTATCGAGTAATTTTCACTTGGGATTTTTATGCTCCCACTCTCATGGTGTTTAGTGTTTTTGCTACGATTGGATTGTGGAAAGAAAAGCGTAGAGATGTTTTTTGGCTTTTTGTACCATGGCTCATACTAGGCACACTGTCGGTTATTTATTTTGGTGTTAAACCACGCTTACTGATACCGCTTATGCCCCCCCTTTTTATCATAGGTGGCGAGGGTCTCGTTCGAGTATTCGCTGTCTTGGGAAGAGCGATGAGCGCCCATAATATTAATTACAAAGTAACTGTTTTCGGGTCGATACTCATGGCTGTAATTCTTTTCTCCCCCATGTTTGTACGCACCTTCTTACACGCTCATGGTCATTTTCAAGATAAGCTTGTGATGCAAAAGGCTTTTCGTTGGGCAGGCACACAAACAGATACAAATATCAGCCTTATAACACAGCCGCTATATGCTGCGGGACACAATCCGGAATGGTTGCGTATTGTCGGTGCAAAAGCCTGGGCTTCTTCCCGCTACTCTGGAAGGGATATTCAATCACTCTCCTTCCCGGAGACCTGGAACAAAAATGAACAGAGCTGGCTTGTAATAAATCGATTTTGGTTTGAAGGTGGAAATCTGCGCTTTGAAAACACCACACAAATGTATCAGCGGTTTGACTCATTAATAGTAGCCAGAAAGCTTGAATTAAAAGCTGAATTTGAAGGTGAACACGAACCGCTCTTTCTCAAAAAACTTAACATGCTCACCTTTTATCCAGTAGACTTTATGGAGTATCGTCCAATGTTTGAAGTATGGGGACCCGCCGAGTGAGCAAAACAGCCGCCAGCATAAAACAACTATCCAAACACACCCTGGTTTATGGGATTGGGAATATCCTTAACCGGGGCATGACCTTTTTGCTCCTGCCTTTTTATACCAACCTAATCAGTACAGAAGCGTATGGGGTCTACAGTCTGGTCTACTCTTTTATTGCCCTGACCAATGTATTCTTTATCCACGGGATGGATACCGCCTTTATGCGCTTCTTTATCCCGGAAAAGGATGAAGCAAAACGGCGACAAATTTTGAATACGGTGTATACCAGTATTTTCATCTCCACCCTGCTCCTGGCAACCGGTATCTATTTGCTTCTTCCTTATTTTTCAACAGAATTGATCAGTATTCCACCCAATTCGGTCATGTTACTTTACCTGTCGCTGATCATTCTATTTGACGCCCTGGCTTTTCTGCCCATTGTCTACTATCGAGCAGTGAACAAGCCGGTCAATTATGTTTTGATCGTTTTTGTCGAAGTATTGATCAACCTGTCGCTGAATATTTACTTCGTTGCTTTTCAAAAAATGGGGCTTGAAGGGATCTTGTTGTCTAACGCCATCAGCTCCCTGGCGAAATTTCTGCTCAGCTCGCCGGTTTTGTGGCAGTCTTTCCGGTTTCGCTGGGACTGGCAGATCTGGAGAGATATTCTTAAATATGGCCTACCCACCGTTCCGGCCGTGTTTTTCTTGATCCTGATCAGTGTTAGCGATCGCTTTTTATTAAAACATTATCTGGGAGCCCATGATGTTGGACTGTATGCCTCCGGCTATAAGATCGGCGTGGTCATGGCCCTCTTGATCACCGCCTTCCGGTTTGCCTGGCAGCCCTTTTATCTTTCAAAAGGCGAGGACCAGGATGCGCCCTACATCTTTGCCCGTATCTTCACCCTCTTTGTGGCGGTTACCGGCTTTATTTATCTGGGTGTTTCCCTGGTGTTGGTCGAACTGCTAAAACTACCCTACGGAGACTTTTATATAATAGCCACGGAGTATCACGAAGGCTTAAAAGTGGTTCCCTTTATTCTTTTGGGCAACCTGCTCTTTGGGCTGTCCCAGAACTTTATTGTCGGGGCCTACATCAAGAAAAAGACACTCTACATACCCGTGTTCACGGGCCTTGGCTTTTTGGTGAATATCAGCGCCAACATCCTGTTCCTGTCGGTGTTAAAACTCGATTTTCTAGCTGCCGGTTACGCCCTGGTCCTAACCTACATTGTTCAAGGGCTGGTTATCTATTTCACGGTTCGCCGCTTTTATCCGGTGCCCTACGATTTCTGGAAGATGGGCAAGAATTTTTTGGTGATGGCCCTGTTATTTTTTCTGCCGGGGTTTCTGGACAATCAATACCTGTCCCTGAACCTGGTACTGGTACTGGTCTATTTTCCCCTGTTGGATGTGGTGGGAGTAATATCCCTAAAACAGATCTACCAGGAATTATTCAAGCGTTGACCCGCCTGTGCCGAAGGCTATGCTGGGCCGGCTAAATTGGTTTCAGGCCAGCCTGTAGAAGCTAAACGAGTGAAAAGATTATTGGCCGCTAAGTTTATAGAAGCCCACGACTTAGGGTCTGGCTTACCGGTCGTATGTCAGGCAGGAATTCAAGCTGTCAAGCAATATTTTGAAAGGTAAATAGTGCCGGTTTGTGAAAATCAATGGTAGACAAAGACGGACCATCGGGTCAAGATATTTTTTTAACCACCCGGGCTGGATTACCGGCTGCGATCACCTCAGCTGGAATGTCTCCGGTAACCACCGAACCAGCACCAATGGCAGAGTTCTGGCCAATAGACACACCAGGTAATATGATACTGTGGGCTCCGATCCGAACATTCCGATCAATAAATATATCGGCGGCCTTACCAGAGTGGGCCTCGAGAGAATTGGATATTGAGCGGGAAAAATGATCTGATGTCATAAAGACATCCGGTCCAACCAGCACACCATCAGAAAGAATAAGTTTACTTTCCGGTCCTGCATAAAGCCGGTTATTGTGGTTGATCAGGCAGTTGTCACCCAGGGAAATATTTTCGGGATATGCAAAAGAGGCTGAGGGAGAAATGGTGGTTCCAGATCCCACGGCAGCCAGGCGCGGTATGGCCAGCACATTATCATGAATAAAAAAGCGGAAGCGTTTAATGCTCTGTCTCCAATAGACAGGCGAAAACAGAACCAGGATCATTGTTAACAGGCGATTCAACACGTCATTGCTCCATTCGTTTCGAGAAGTTAGCCTTTCTTAAGCCCGGCTCAAGGATTTTGCTGTTCAGGTCGACAACGCCCAGTTCTTTTCCCGAGCACAGGTGGTTATAATGGAAACACCAGCGCCGTCCAGGGCAGAGAGATAGAAACTCTTCCCCGGTGGTCAGCAGGGTTGACTTGAGTTTCAAGCAGTTGGCCTCCCCAATAAATACGAGTCTTCTCCGGATCAGAGCAATAAAAGGTCAAGCCCTGCAGGTCATTGACCGTCAGATGATCGTTACCCCTGGCGTGCAGGTGAACCTCTGTGAGATCAGCGCCTGAATGAATATCCAGCAGCAGGTTGGTTGTCAGATCAGCATATTGCAGGAGCCGCGCGGAAGTCGTCACCAGCAGGTCTTTGTTCCGTGCAAACGCTGCTAGAAGATCAAAACCACGGGCAACATCGGCAGGTAGTGGTTGACCCTCAGGCAGGTTCTCATTCATATGAGTATAGAGCAGCATATAGCCCTGGCTTTTTACCAGAGCAGCCAGGGTTGGCCGGGTAAGCTGTAAGGCCAGGTCAGTGACATCAGTGTTTTTTACTTCACCAAAGCACGAGATAAACCGTTGAAACTCCAGGATTTGATTTCCATCTTCAAGCTGTGTTTTAATCAAAAGTTGATTATCCACGCTGGGAAGGGGTCGGTCAACATGGCGATACTTTGTCTGTACGATCAGGTTTTGCGCTAATTGTTGAATCCGGTTACCAGGTGAGAAAGCTGCGTTTTGACCACAGACATGAGTGGTGCGACCAGCCCAGAAGAAACGGGTACCAGATTCTTTTAACAGGTCAAAATGATAGGCTTTTTCATTGGTCTTAGCACCATGAAAAGCTGGATAATTGCCCAGTTTTTGATGGTTCTCATCGTTTCCATGATTGACCCAGACCAGGATCTTAGCCTTGTGCTGATCAAGTTCCTTGAGTGCTTTTTCAGCATGTGACCGTTCAAAGCCACCCCGGTTAAAGTTTCCATAGGAGTGCAGCGTATCCAGATGACCTGAAGCCCAGAGTTCGCGACAGACCGGGGCAAAGTCGCTTTCTTTGGTTGATGTCCCCTGAAAGTAGCTGATCTGCTGCTGGTCTTCGGCATTAAAGAACCAGAAACTGTTGGAAATCTCCAAGCCAAGTCCCACACCATAACAAGTATCCCGGGTGGTGTTCAGAAAGCTCATAAATTCAAGATAGGCCGGGAGTGAAACCGCATGATCCACATCGCTGCTGATAGCGAACATTGCTTTATAGGGATAAGGAAATTTCCTTAAAGAGATCGTTTGGTCAGAAGCCGGTTTCACGACTGCAATCTATCCGGAACAAAATTAGAGTGGTAGGGTTTTTCAAGAGCTGGAACGGGTGTTAAATATAGAAAACGAAGTGACATTATGCTTCTTCCCACCTGGATTGGCTTTAATTTCAGGCGTAGCGGTCCGGGGTTCTTGCCGCGACACTTTTCGAGCCGGCAATCGGGTTAGACCAATAAAGGTAAGGATTTATACTACGGAATGAACCAAGAGCTGACACTTTCTATTGTGCTCCCGGTCTTCAATGACCAGGCAAACCTGGATCGGATTCTGACCGAATTGGCCGATAACGATAAACAGGATAACTGGGAAGTAATTATTGTGGATGATGGCTCTGTTAAGCCATTGACTCTGGGAAACAGATCCCCGGCCAAGAGCAAAATCCTGCGCAATGATCACAACCAAGGCGTCGCAGCAGCGCGGAATAGGGGCGTAAACGAAGCCCGGGGAAAGCACCTTGTTTTTCTCTCGGTCTTTCTTTCAATACCGCAAAATTATCTGGGCCACCTAACAAAGTTCATTTCTGAAACAGCCTTTGATTTTGCCCAGCACTTGATCGTTACCGGGCAAACCGAAAACGCAACCCACTTTCAACGTTTTATCAGTGCTCACGCAGACCGGATAAATGCCTCATCAGGAAACCTTTCCATTACTAACTGTCAGTTTGCAGCCGCTGTAATAACCAGGAAAACCATTCTGGCTGTTGACGGGTTTGATGAATCCATGCAGCACTATGGGGGCCACGAGTTAGATCTGATCTATCGCTTGGACCAGGCCGGTTATAAGCAACGGATCCTGATCAATGCTCTGGCGCTACAGCGGGTCAAGCTTGAAGACCACAAAAGCATTCAAAAGCGACTTCGTGAATATGGTGGCGTTGGCCTGCCAAATCTGCTGAATAAACATCCAGAACTAACCCCCAGAATTCTAAAAAAACCAAGCCTCTGGTTCCTGTTATCCCGGGTCGGAATGCCCCGATGGCTTGAAACCAGGCTGGGTCGCCTGATTGAATCAAATAAACCACTCCGGCTCTTTACATACAGATTATATTTACATCTTTTAATGAGGAACGCATGGGACGCCCGCTAAAGATCCTGTATTTACGCACAGAAAACACCTCTGGAACCCTGCAGCTCTTTGTTGATGCCCACCGGAAACTGGGTAATGAGGCCCGGTTTGTAACTTTATTTCCAACAGCAGAGGGCTTCCCCGAAGACATTTGTCTGGACCTGCCCTTGTTGCCCAAGTCAACCCGGTTTAAAAAAGCCAAGGAAATGATCCTTGACCAGAAACACCTGTATCGCGATGCTCAAGGTTTTCCGCCTCAATGGGATCCCCCAAAAGGGCGAAAATTGTTTTTCAGATTACGGGATCAATTGTGGAAGCCCTTTTTGAGGCGGGCATTTGAAAAATATGATTTGATGGATTACGATATTTACCATTTAGAGGGGGGTCACGGATTTCTCAGAACCTCAGCCTGGCCCCTTGATAACTTAAAAGCTCAAGGAAAACACATCATCGCAAATTATCATGGCGTAGATATGCGCACCCGGGGTGTGTTTCCCTGGATAGATAGGCTTGTCGATGTGAATACCTCAAGCGAATTGGACCTACTGGAAAAATACCCCAATATGGAATATGTGTATTTACCCTATCAGGTAGATCAGCATCAGCCAAAATTTGAACTGAATAGACCTTTGAAAATTTGCCACGCCACCCGGGACCGCTACTGGAAAGGTTCTGATATCATCATTGAGGCTTGTCGTCAGCTGGAGAAAAGCCACGAGATTGAATTTGTGCTGATCGAAAACCAGCCTCATGAAAAAACTATTAAAATGAAAGCAGCGTGTGATATATATATAGATCAAGTGGCAAACTTAGGGGGCTGGGGCTATGGAATGAACTCAATAGAAGCCTTTTCACTGGGGTTAGCCTGCTGTACGAACCTATTACCTCAATATGAAGACTTTCTGGGAAAGCATCCTTTTGTGAACATTCACAAAGAAACGCTCTATGAAGACCTGGTCAAGCTGGTGAATAACCCGGAACTGGTAAAGCAGAAAAAAACTGCCGGGCGAACCTGGGTTGAACAAACCCATAGCGTTGAAGCCGTCATGCAATCCGTCTATGGCATATATATGAAACAAGGCTGGATTGAGGAGCTGCCCCATGGCCTGGCCTAAATTGAGTATTGTTATTTTTAGCAATGGTGATCCCGGCGGCTGCGTTCGGCTTTTGAGCGACTGTGAACGACTTGAGCAGCAGGATCTTGATTTTGAAGTCATCATGGTACTCCAGGGCTTGACCGACAAAGTAACCGCCATGCTGAAAGAGTATCGTTTTTCCTATGAGCTGAAGTTTGTTTCTACTACAGCTGACCTTAACCGGGCGGCTGGCAGAAATTTGGGCGTTGCAGCAGCGAAGAATGAGATCGTGCTGCTACTGGACAGTGCTTTGGAAGTCTCCCCAGAGCTGCTTTACCACCACCTTGAAGCCTATCGTGATCCGGATACTGCAGCAGTTATGGGCGAGATCTTTTTGCCCAGGTTTGTAAAAAAAAGCCGCTGGTTGAGATTTATGGACAGCACCTACCGCAGTACGCGCCGCTGGGCTGCCACAACCGGATCAAGATCCGCCCCACCTCTCCGTTATGTGAATACCGCCAACTTTTCGGTTAGAAAGTCTCTCTACCTTGCTTGCGGGGGTCATTGTGAAACAATTAATAATCATGAAGCCGAAAATATAGATCTGGCCCACCGGATCAGCGCTCTGGACAGAGGCATGATCAAATATCAACCACAGGCCCTGACTTTTTGTCAACACGCACCCCTGAAGGAGGCTCTCAAACTGAAACACGAATTTGGCTTTGAGGGAATTCCCAAGCTCCTGGATCTCTATCCTGATCTTTACCCCGTGTTACCCAGTCGGTTTGTAAAGACCAAGGGCGGGTCACCAGCCAAGCCAGTTTTCAGGCTGTTTATGATGGGTCTCTTCACGCGCCCGGTCTTTTTTGTCGCACGGGGCCTGAGGCTATTAAGCCCGGAGTTTGTTGCATTCCGCATGTTGAGGTATATGCTTCAATACCAGGCGGTAAGCGGTTTCAGGAAGGCGAACCAGATAAGCCGTTAATTGCGCGAAGTGTCCCCAGCTTTTGATTCCGCAAAAAAATCACCCTTCCGCACCCCAGGAACGGCTCTTCTTTCGCTGCCTTACAGACTCCTTTTGAATGATTATCTGACCAGCTTGAACTGCAGGGGTCTTCCGTGTCGGAGGGATCCACACTGTTTCTGGAACCAGGCTTTCCAATACACTGAGTTGGTCAAAAACGCGCAGGATACGGATCAGGGTGATCATCTGGATAGAGTAACCCGCCTCGAAGCGTTCGATGGTGCGTTTTGAAACCTGCGCTCGTTCTGCCAGAGCGGCTTGGGTAAGCTTTGACCTTTGCCGGTATCGGGCAAACCGGCGCCCCAGTTTTCGAAGGATATCCTCGTTATTTGTTGAAGAGGTAATTTGCATGGGGTATAATAACCAGAGTCGTCAATTATTGCGAGCAATATTTTATATTGTTGTGCACGTTCGTAATAAATGACGATAGATTGTTAGTCTTTCTGAACGAGTACAACGAGTGAAGACTCTCCAGTTAACGGCCTGGGTTTTCAGTCACAGAGCGGTCCTTGGTTTCACCCGGGAAGACAAACAACTGATGATTCCCCCGAATGGTCCTGAACGAAATCAAGGGTTTCAGGAAGACTTGCTAAAAACATGCAAAAGGTTTAGTTAACCAGCTCCTCCAGTTGATCGATGAGGGATTCAATGTACTTCAGGCTTTTGCGCCAGAAATCTGGATGGTTGATATCTGCACCAACAATTCTGGTGATGTCGGCCGGACTGGCAGAGCTGCCCATGGACAGGAACTCTTTGTACTTTGGCTTGAAGGAGTCGCCCTCATCCAGATATTGCTGATAGAGCGCCAGGACCAGAAGATTTCCAAAATTGTAGGCATAGACATAGAAAGGTACATTGAAGATATGGGGGATGGAGGACCACTCCCAGGCATACTCAGGTGTAAACTCCACACTATCACCAAACATCTTTTTAAGCTCAATAGTGTAGAGCTCGCTTAATTCTCCAGAGCTTTGCAGTTGATCATTGATGGCAGCATGTGAGACCACCTCGAAACTGCTGAACATATTTTGACGGTGTGAACTGGCGAAAATATCCTCCAGTTTCCCGGTTAACATAGATTTTTTAACCGCCACATCAGTTTCTCTTTTTAAAAGAGAATCAGTGAGTACCATCTCTGAAAATATCGATGCAGTCTCAGCCAGAGGTAGAATTGAGTGATAGTTCATCAGTTTTTGATCACTGGAAAACATGGCATGAATGGCATGTCCGATTTCATGTGCCATGGTGGACACGTCCCGCACCTTTCCGGTATAGTTCAACAAGACATAAGGATTCAGGTCGGGTGTTGAGCTGGAACAGAAGGCACCGCCTCTTTTCTGGGGTTCCACCGGAGCATCAATGCGGTTTTCATCGAACATGGTTTTGGCCATGCTATAAAAAGCGTTATCAAAAGACCGAAAGCCATCCAGGACGAGCTTTTTAGCCTCTTCAAAAGAATAGAACTTGGAAGCCTCTGGAAGTGGAGCATAAATATCTGCCAGGGTCAGCTTGTCCAAGCCCAACATCTTTGCCTTGAGCTTATAGTAGCGATTGACCAGAGTGTAGGATTCAGTCGTCACATCATTCAAGGCCTGAATAGCCTCATCGCTGAGATCATTATGGGTATTCATGGTGCTGATCGGATTGTCAAACCCACGCAGATCAACTTCAATCCCATGATCTTTGACCAGGGCATTATATAAATGATTGATAACCAGAGAATTGTCTTCGTAACGCGAGAAGAACAACTGCATGGCCCGCTGACGAACGTCGGGCTTCGGGTGTTGACGCAGGGCACGAAGTTGGTCACCATTCAGAGTTTGGATCTCACCGTCAAGCTCAAATTCAAAAGAAAAGCTCGCCACCAGTTCATTATATAGCTTCTGATGGGCGTTGGCACCGTTGAGGTCTTTTAAGTTGATGATCTGTTCTTCTTTTTCGCTGAGATTGTAACGCGCATTTTTGCGCAGCTTGGCGATCTTATAGGCAAAACTGGACAAGGCAATAGCGCCGTCAAATTTAGAAAATTGTTCCTCAGAAAGCTGCCCCAGTTCCAGGCTGAAGAAAACCAGCAGATTAGAGGTTGTTGAGGCATGCTGTTCAACTTTTGCCAGCATAGCTTTGATCTTGTCGTCAGCCGTGTCTACAGCATAGAGGAGATTGATATACTGACTTAGCCGATACAGGGGACCAGTGATGGATTCCAGCATTTCATAGGCCTTGGCCAGGGCTTCCGGGCTCAATTCACCAAGCAGCCCTTTAAATTTTCCAACAAAAGCCTCAGCCCGTGCCCGGCTATCATCTAAAACGGTGTTGATCTTTGGATCATCCAGCCCGCTGAAAAGTTCATGTAAATCCCAGCGAACGCTTTCGGCTCCAGTGGTTTGTGTTGTCATTAAATACTCCAGATCTATAATTATCAATAATATTTTCGCGTTGAAACTAATGACTGACAGGTCTTATTTTAAGCAAATTCGATTGAATAATTACAGACAGCTATTGAAAGAAAAAGTCTGACGAACAGCAACAAAGCCATAAATAATTTCTCGGATCAAAGGGCAGCGATTAGCTTAGAGGCGGTGAACCAGATTACTGAAAGGACTCATAGATGCCAGGAAAATTAGAAAATTTAAAGGTCATTGGTGACCGGGTGTTGATTTACCCGGACTCCGGGCAGGATCGGACCTCATCAGGTCTGTATTTACCGCCAACCGTCACGGAACAAGAAAATGTGCAAAGCGGGTATGTGGTTGCCGTGGGCCCCGGAACGCCTCTGGCTGACACTGAAAATGAAAACGATGTCTGGCAGCATCTTGATAGCGGTAAAACCAGGTATATTCCCCTGGAAGTCGAGATCGGCGACTATGCCCTATACTTGAAGAAGTTTGCTGTTGACATCAAGTATCAGGATGAAAAATATATCATTGTGCCCATGTCTGGAATATTGGTGGTAGAACGGGATGATGAGCAGCTCGATCTTTCAAAAATCATCAAATGAGAGGTTTAGCCCCCGGGACAACCTTCTGGCAGAACCTGCAGAAGCGGTTATCTGAGTCAAAGAAAAAAAGGAACTGAATTGGAATGAATCAGCCACGAATCGACCCCAAAGACCTGTTTACTGTCCTGATTACACAGTTGAGCTCCAGCGCCTGGAGCCAGTTGGGCGTAAACCCAAACCCCCTCACTGGAAAAAAAGAGACAAATCTGGAGGCTGCCGGTATGACCATTGGAATCCTGGAGGCACTCCTCTTCAAAACGGCTGGAAACCTAAATAAGTCAGAAGATAAATTTCTCTCAGAATCGGTTAGCAATTTAAAGACGACCCTGGTAAAGACGACAAACGGTAAATAGGCCGACCCCGTCTTCCGCGTCCGAGCGGATCAAAAGGATCATCTGTGGATCTCCAGGGGTAATGCAAAAGACCCGATAGCGGCGGCTGGGGCCCTGGCGAACCAGCCAGGTTTTTATGCGAAAAAAGAATACGACTTAATCAAAAGCCTTTAGCCTGAATAATTCATAGCCACTAAGTCACGAAGACACCAAGTTTTAAAAAATATCTGCTTATCAAAGATTATCACTCACAGATGCAAATAATTCTGTTTAAAATGACCTTGTTCATAACTTTAATCATCTTCGTGGCTTAGTGTCGACGTGGCAATAATTCATGAATAATGCAGGTTAGGTAGGAAGATTAGCATGAATCATAGATGTTTATCAAGCATGTCTTTGATCCTTAAGGCGCTGATCGGCTTTACTAAATACCCCAGGGGTTTTATGGCATTTATCCTGGCAATGACATCGTCATCGTGATACCCCGTGAGAAAGAGAATTTTGGTGTCCATCAGCTCAAGGATCTTTTTGGCCGTATCGATACCATTCATGCCACCAGGAAGATTTACATCCATGAGTACCACATCGGGATGTTCCTGTTCAGCGATGATCAGAGCTCTATCAGCCCGGGTAGCTAACGGACAAACCAGATAACCAAGCTCCTCCAGACCCATTTTCAAGGAGGAAGCCGTGATCACCTCGTCTTCGACCAGCAAGACCTTCTTTGGTTCAGTCATAGAAATAATTCTCCTTTTAGCGCGTGACACTCACGGTGATTGAAGGTTGATTTGTATATATAGAGACATAACCTGAAAAAATCAAACATGCCTAGTTCAGCTCCAGACGGGGAATCTTTATTCGATATTCCAAACCATTTACAGATCGTGATGTGATCTCACCAAATAACTGCAACCGGACAATATCCTGGATAATTCGAACACCCATTGAGGTGGAGAGGTCAAGATCAAAACCCTGCTTCAGGTCAACACCATCATCCCGGATCAGGAGATCTAGACCATTCCCGTTCCAGGCTTTTGCTGAAACGGTGATCTGACCATCACGATTTCCAGGAAAAGCATGCTTTAAGGCATTGCTAACTATTTCATTGATCACCAAGCCCAAAGGAATGGCGAATTGAATATTAACCGGGATGGCTTCAGCTTTAAAATTCAAACTGATCTCGCCAGTTGATGTTTGGTAGGCTACCAGCAGGCGGGATATCAGCTTTTCAAGATAAATATCGAGCTTGATCTCGGTCAGATTTTTTGACCGGTACAAAAGATCGTGGACCATGCTCATGCTTATGATGCGATCGATCATCTCCGTGAGAACATTTGATGTCTCGCTATCTTTGGTTTTGTAGCCATGCATCTCTAGCAGGCCGACAATCACCTGCATATTGTTTTTAGTGCGATGATAGATTTCTTTCAATAAGACATTCTTTTCGTCAATTGAGGCCTCAAGATCCCGCTCCCTGATCTTGAGTTCATGTGTTTGGAGGAGTAGTTCATGGTCAGTTTGAGCCCGGACCAGGGCGCCACCGATCTGGTTGGCAAAGATCTTAAGTTTGTCGATGTCGCTAGCCGTAAACTTGTTTTCAGTATAGCTTTGTAGAGAGAAAACACCAATCTGAAGCCCCTCCCAGAAAAGAGGCACAAAAACCAGGGACTTGCTTTTGCGAGTAACATTACCAAAAGGGATCAGTCGGGGTGTTTTGCCAGCCTTAGTGCGGTTGATTAATTTTGGCCGTGGCAGAACCATGACCTTTTCGCGACCCTTTAAAGAAAAAGAGCCTGTATCAATAGTTATCTCTTTGGGACGATCCTCTCCCGGGTCGGTATCTTCACCATACAGAGTATAAAAAACCCGGTTTTCAAGATCGATCTTGAACAGGATGAAAGCATCATGACTAAAAAGACTATACAGGACAGAAGAGGCTAGCTGGCCGACCGCCCCAGGTGTCAAGGACACAGTTAGGGCGCGAGTCAGTTTACGCAGGGCTTCCCGGAAAACCTCGTTATCCTTACGCTCACTGATATCTCTGGCAAAATATAAAACGCACTGTTTACCACCCATTTCCATGGTACCTACTCTCAACTCAACCGGAAAAAGTGACTGATCTTTACGGACATGCATGGTTTCGATGGTGACCGAAGATTGATCGTTAAACATCTTTTTTAAATGCTTTAAGGGAAGCTGTTTGGTGAACTCCGGGGTGAAATCCTGGAGGTTTAGCTCAAAAAGTTCTTGCTCGAGATAGCCTAGGGATTGAGTGGCGTGTTGATTAAAGGCCAGAATTTCACCCTGAAGGGTGGAGACAAATAAGGCGTCACCTGCATTATCAATGATACTTCGATATTTCTCCTCACTCTCCTGCAGCTCGTTTTTCTTGGCGCTTAACTCTTCTTCCTTCCGGGATCGCATCAACGCACCGCCAATCTGGTCTGCGAAGGTTTGAACATTTAGCAGATCACGCTCAGTATATTTATTGTCTGTGTAGCTTTGAACGGTAAGCACACCAATATTATCACTTTCCCAGACAATGGGAGCAAACAGGAGTGAATGGCTGAATCGATCAGAACCAAAAGGGCGGTGATGACTAAGAGCCTTTAACTGTTGGGCGCTTCGGTTGCGCACATGGGTAACGGCATTTTGTTTAAAAAAATCAGCACGTACCGCTGAAAAAGGCGTATCGCTGGCTGGAACTTCTCGAGGCATTTTTTCGCTGGCAAAGGTGTCCTCAGAATAAACCCCCTGGATTACCTGTTTCTCCTGATCAAAATATTCGATGGCAAAAGCATCTGAGTCAAAAAACGAACGGATAGCCCTGGCGGCAAACTGTCCAACTGTTCGCATATCGGTCGAATTGTTCAAATCGTGGGCAAGCTTACGCAGGGACTGTTCGCGAAGCTCGGTAATTTTTCGCTCAGTGATATTGCGGACAAAACACAGGATGTTTGGTTTACTATTAATTTCTGTCAGACTAACATTAAGCTCAACGGGAAAGATAGAATCGTCTTTCCGAACCTGTTCGGACTGGATGGTGATAGAGCTTTCGGAGGCTTTAAGGAGGGCTAGTTTTTGCCGGTTGACCCGCCTAAAGAACTGAGGGTCAATTTTCCTTAGATTCATTCCAGTTAACTCTACTTCGGTGTATCCCAAGGTTGAGCAGGCGTGTTGGTTAACCGTGTGAATATCACCCCGCATACTGGCAACAAACACTGCATCTCCGGCACTGTTAATAAGTGCTCGATACTTTCGCTCCTCCTGTTCCAGGTCTTTTTGATGAACCAGCAACTGGGCATCCTTCTGGGCCCTGACCAGAGCGCTGCCGATTTGATCAGCAAAAGTTTGGAGCAGGGGAATATCTGCAGTGCTGTATTTATCAGGTGTGTAACTTTGAACAGAGACCAGGCCCACAATTTTATT
>JAJRSW010000014.1 GCA_024278595.1 Fidelibacterota bacterium
ATGGGTAATCAGACCATGATGAGTCAACCTGGGATGCAGACTGAAATGGAGCGCATGCAGGAAACACTGGGTGGGATGACCGGCTCCATGCAAGAAATGATGGACAACATGCATAACATCCAGAAGATCAATCCAAAACTCAAGACGAAGAACTAAACAGTCGATCAATACGGAAAATGAGCAGCAAAAAACAAACTGTTAAAAACCGTCTCCGAGCGGTGTGGCTAATACTCGCCTGGGTAGCTGGTGCTGCCCAGGCTGAGCAGTCATGGTCGCTACTGACTTCGGTTTCATACAATAATGGCGATTACATTTATGATGAAACAATAGAAAACTACTATTTCAATCTAGGAGTGCGGTATCGGGCCGCCAAATGGACTGTTTCGGCAACCCTGCCCTTCCTAACTCAACAGGACAATGTTGGACTTGTTTCTGGCGGGAATACAGTAACGAACTCTGGTGTTGGAGATTTATATGTTTTTGGCGAAAGAGCCCTCTGGAAGAGCTATCGGAAGAGATCTATAGTTAGTCTTTTTGGGCAGTTAAAAGTTCCGCATGGATTATCTACAGTAAACTTTAGTTCACAGGTCATGGATGCAGGAATAGGCATTAATTTCAGACGTTCGCTGGGAAATTATAGCATTTTTTCAGATATCGGATATCTGAGCTTGGGTGACCCAGAGGGACTTGAGTATTCAGATCCACTGAGCTATGGACTTGGAATGGGACGCTTTTTCTTAAGGAGACTGATATCGACTTCAGTTTACTACAAGTCCTACACCCAGATTTTGAATGGCATCATGCCACCAAAACAGCTATCACTGGGAATCAGTGCCAAGCTCACTAATCAAACGAATCTCTCACTGTATACCTCTGTTGGTCTCAGCGAGAGTAGCCCTGACTATGGTATCTCCTTCGGTCTTACCAGGGGGCTTTGACGCACATGATCAGAAAAAAATAAATAATCGGACAATCAAGAAGAGAGCGAAAGGAATAATTATGAAAACGATCATCATAGCAACTGTAATCAGCACTGGACTACTCTGGGGCTGCCAGGACGAACCGGCTGACCAAGGCCAGCCGCAAACTAAAATGGATCAAAAAATGACCCAGGGAATGGATCATGATACGAATCATGACCATGATCAGATGAGTAAAGATTCGGAGGGAAAGATGAATCATCAGCAGATGAGCAAAACTGAAAATATAGCGTATTACACCTGTCCTATGGAAAGCCATAAACACATCAGCAGTGATGAGCCGGGGTCCTGCCCTGAATGTGGCATGGCGCTGGTCGCTGCTACTGAAGTAAGTCCAGACCAGGCAGATTATTTTGGCTGTCCCATGCCTTCTCATAGTCAAATCCGGGCCGATGAAGCCGGACAATGCCCTGAGTGCGGTATGAATCTGAAACCGTACAAGCTTGAAAAAGCTGATTCGTAATTACTTCAGCTAAAAAGCAGCAGGAAGAAGGAGGTTATATGAGACCTGGAAAAGTTCACATAATGCTCATTGCAATGGGAATTGCCCTGGTTGCGCTCAATACCAGCCTGGCAAATCCACAACCGCGACTCTGGACTGCGCCAGATTCAGCAGAGGTTGTCAGGGTTGTCGACTTTCTGCAAATGGCGAACTAACTTATAGCGAATAGGAGAACAATGATGAGTGTATATAGCATGACATCTATCTCAGAACGTACTTTTGATGAGACAGTTGACGTCGTAACAGAAGAATTAAAAATAGCAGGGTTCGGTGTTTTAACAGATATTGATGTAAAAGATACCCTGAATGATAAACTTGGAATTGATATACCCCGCTATAGAATTCTGGGAGCATGTAATCCGAAGTACGCCTATATGGCTTTGCGAACTGAAGATCATGCAGGCCTCTTTTTACCATGTAATGTTGTAGTACACGAACTTGGTGAGCATGAAATAGAAGTTACCGCTCTCGATCCCTTGGCAGCGATGGAAGCGGTATCAAATCCCAGACTCAAGGCAGTTGCCTGGCATGTACGGGAAAAACTGGAAAGTGTTATCGAGAGTATCTGAGACTTATCAGAGACAAGAAATTGGAAGCTAACATTTTTAACAATAGTTACCGAAGAATTCTTCTTTCAAGAAGAGTTGATTTAACAGGAATTCAAGATGATAATGAATAATATATATTATCAAACCCTGGCACACAAGATTAGGAAAAAGCCGGGAACTTGTATTGAAGCTATATCGAGGATAGAAGCATGATGAACGGTGGATTTATGATGGGGTTTGGCTGGTTGGCTATTTTGATAATAATTGTTTTCGGTGCCAGAATTCTGATGGGTGATCCTTGGGGACGTAAATCACAGACAAGACCTGACCAGGGCAAAAAAGCCTTGAATATTCTCAAGGAAAGATATGCTCGGGGAGACTTGTCAGAGTCCGAATACCTTGATATGAAAGCGAACCTGCTTAAGTAAAGCGGCGCTTAGAAAGGAACTTATTATGACTTTATTACCCGTGTGGGCACCCAATATTCATCCGGTTCTCATCCATTTTCCCATTGTACTGCTGGTGCTTGCACCTCTACTCGACTTGGGAGCAATTCTGCTCAAAAAGCAGACCTGGTTGTCTAAAAATGCAAATCTCTTATATGCTCTGGCCGGCCTAAGTGTCCTGGTCGTTTACATTAGTGGTCGCCTGGCGGCGGACTCAGTTAACATCCCGACCCAGGCCTATACAACACTCTCCACTCATGCTAATTGGGCGCTGTATACGTTGATCCTTGGTGGCATCAATGGCGTGTTTCGTGGATTTCAGCTTTTCCGGAAAAAGGCTGAAAGTCCTTTCCAGTGGTATTTGATCATTCCCGGTCTGGTGGTTGTGCTTTTACTGCTTTTTACCGCTGACAATGGTGCCAAGCTGGTCTATGCCCATGGCGTGGGAGTCACTGCCTGCGAGCCGGAAGATCAGCATAAAATGTCGACCATGCCGGCTGCTGATCATCATGAGATGGAAGCGAAAACCGCTGAACATTCCCATTCGGGAGAAATGTCACCAGCATCTGCTGCACAAAAATCAGGTGTTCAGTCTGTGGATGAGCTTGAGTGGGTCCTGGGTGATGCGGCCAGCGTTAACCTGACTGCAATCCAGGAACATGACGAATCTCTGCTGTCACTAAATTTAGATCAGCAGGAAGCCTTATTTGTACTTCCCGGGATCTATACTAATCTGGAATTCGTGGCAAAAGTAAACCGCGATAAGTTCAATGGGATTGTTAGATTGGTTCACCATGTCACAAATGCAAATAACTACGATTTGCTGGAACTTAATAATGCAACTGTTAAACAGGGCAGGATGAAGAACGGTAAATTAATTACCTTTGATTCCGGTGAATATGAAGCCGCTGGTTGGGTAGCTTTAAAAGTGGTCAGTACCAAGGGCCATTTTCGCGGATATGTTAATCAGAATCTGGTAACTCATGGGCATGGTGCCGATCTGCCACCGGGTAATCTGGGCTTATATTTTCAGGGAAGTGGCCTTATCAAATTGACCGGCATGCTGGGGCTTGAATTAGAATGATACTCGCTGGCTTAATAAAATTTATGGTTGGGACCTGCACGCGCCTGACCCTCACAACAAAAGTCGGGGCAGTTTGCTGTCCCGACTTCCTACCAGGCTGATGATATCAGTTTTGGGTAATCTGAAGGAGAATAATTATGGCACATGATCTTGTTTGCGGGATGGATATAGAGGAACCGACCGCCTTTACCCATGATTTCCAGGGGAATCGTTATCACTTTTGCAGCGCTCACTGTTCAGAAACTTTCGCCAAGGCTCCGGATCAATATTTGACAGAATCCGAGGTGAAACAATCGGCCGAAAATATTTACACCTGTCCCATGCATCCGGAAATTCGGGAAAATGCACCAGGAGCTTGTCCGAAATGTGGCATGTCACTGGAGCCACTTGTCCCAATATCGAATAAACAACAGACGGAACATGCGTCTGCCAAAGAGTATACCTGTCCCATGCACCCGGAGATCCTTCAGGATCATCCGGGATCCTGTCCCAAATGCGGTATGGCTCTGGAGCCAAAAGTTGCCACGGATGATGAGGAGGATGAAGAACTCATCGACATGAGCAGACGCTTTTGGGTCAGCCTGGTACTGTCCATCCCTCTGGTATTTATTACCATGGGTGAGCTGTTTATTGATGCTCCATTTTTCGACTTTAGTTGGCGCCCTTACTTTGAACTTCTGCTGGCCACACCCGTCGTATTATGGGCAGGACTACCATTTTTTCGCCGGGGATGGGCCTCACTGGTTAACCGCAGTTTAAATATGTTTACCTTAATCGCTCTGGGAACGGGCGTAGCCTATCTTTACAGTCTCATTGCAACCATATTCCCCGGCATATTTCCCGCTGCTTTTAAATCATCAGAGGGAGTAGTTGCGGTCTACTTTGAAGCAGCTGCAGTCATAACGATGCTGGTACTGCTTGGGCAGGTTCTTGAATTACGCGCTCGTCATCAAACAGGCAGTGCCATCCGGGCTCTACTGGGCCTGGCACCCAAAATCGCCCTGCTGGTTCAAGCTGATGGCTCAACCAAAGAAATCCCACTGAGTCATGTTCAGGTGGGTGATATCCTACGAGTCCGTCCCGGCGAAAAAGTTCCGGTAGACGGAATATTGGTAGAGGGTAACAGTACGGTAGACGAATCCATGGTAACTGGTGAACCGTTAGCTGTGAAAAAGTCAGTCGGTGACGCTTTAACCGGTGCCACGGTCAACCAGACCGGTGCCTTCACCATGCGCACTGAAAGAGTAGGGGCTGATACGCTCTTATCACAGATCGTCAACATGGTAGCCCAGGCTCAACGCAGCCGGGCACCCATCCAAAGTTTAGCTGATAGTGTTTCCGGTATCTTTGTACCTATTGTCGTGGTTGCCAGTATTATCACTTTTATAATTTGGGCAATCTTTGGTCCGGAGCCAGCGTATGCCTATGCCTTGGTGAATGCCGTTGCGGTTCTGATTATTGCCTGTCCCTGTGCTCTAGGATTGGCAACGCCGATGTCCATCATGGTGGGTACAGGCAGGGGTGCACAAGCAGGTGTGCTGGTTAAAAACGCAGCTGTTCTGGAAACCATGGAGAAGATTGATACTCTGATCGTTGATAAAACAGGCACTTTAACCGAGGGAAAACCGAAGCTTGTTACCCTGGAAACCCGGGATGGTTTTTCAGAAACCGATCTCCTGCGTCTGGCAGCTTCCCTGGAAGACTTCAGTGAACATCCGCTTGGGGCAGCAGTGGTACAGGCCGCCAGTGAGAGAGAAATTCAGATTGCTGATGTCCAGGATTTTCAATCCATATCGGGTAAAGGAATTGTTGGTAAAGTTGAGCAAGAATCCGTATCCATTGGGAATGCTAAATTTATGGTGGACGCCGGTCTTGATGGTGATCTGGAATTTTGGAAGTCGCGTGTTGAAAAATATTCCACCCAGGGTCAAACCATCATCTATATAGCAGTGAAAGCAGCTATTCAAGGGATTATTGGCATCACCGATCCGATCAAAGAAACCACATTGGCAGCCATCCACGCTTTAAAAGATGAAGGTGTACAGGTTGTCATGCTCACCGGGGATAACCGCCAGACTGCAGAAGCAGTTGCTCGCAATCTTGGTATCGACCAGATCGTAGCCGAGGTTCTGCCCGATGAGAAAAATGCGGTGGTTAAACAATATCAGGAACAGGGCCATTTGGTCGCCATGGCTGGTGATGGAATCAACGATGCTCCGGCACTGGCCCAGGCTGAAGTAGGCATTGCCATGGGTACCGGGACAGATGTGGCCATGGAAAGTGCTGGCGTAACCCTGGTCAAAGGTGATTTACGCGGCATTGTTCTGGCTCGTCGGCTAAGCCGGGCCACCATGCGTAATATTCGACAGAACCTGTTTTGGGCATTTATTTATAATGCAGTTGGTGTTCCTATTGCCGCTGGAGTCCTGTATCCATTCTTTGGTATACTTTTGAGCCCTATCCTTGCGGCAGCGGCGATGAGCTTCAGCTCTGTATCCGTCATTACCAATTCACTAAGGCTTAGGTCTGTGAAGCTATAATACTAACGGGACTTCAAAATTGCATTATACGTTCAAAATATTTCCTCATTTTTCAAACTTCAAATGTGAAGCATGGTCTCGACAAGTTTGTCGGGACTATGCTAAAAACTTGAAGTTTGATGCCACCGCAGAAAGTCCCTCCCCGACACGATTGTCGGGATCTTCTACTCGCAGAGCGTTGATTGAGTCCTTTGGCTAGGCTCAGCAACCGGTGGTAGCTATGGTGAGAGTTTTAAGTGTGCCACACCGAGTTCATCAAAGTGTGCCACACTGAGTTCATCGAAGTGTGCCACACTGAGTTCATCGAAGTGTGCCACACTGAGTTCATCGAAGTGCAGGAAAATGAGGAAAGCTGACCAAGTTGAATGCAGTTTTGATGTTTAATTGAAATAAAATACATTTTAATTAGCTACTCCAATAAGCTGAAACAAGGAAAGAAGATAAGGATGATCAACATGGGTAAACAAGCCTTTACCAAAGGAAAAAACAAAACCAGTTCGAAATC
>JAJRSW010000015.1 GCA_024278595.1 Fidelibacterota bacterium
AAAGCATTAAACATCTTTATGGGGCACTACATTCATCATTTCAAACGCCCGCCTTTATATTATCAATCACTTACACCTCTAATTATTTGAAAATAGGTGCTTTTTATTGGTTCTGTAGGCTGAATTGGTAAACCTGGGTTAGGAGATATTGCTGGAGCCATTTCTCGGTTAGAGGAATGTATAGTTCTATTTGAAACCAATGAAAATGGTGATGAGGGGGCAGCTTGGGCTCTATTTGACATTGGTCAGATCTATGAGATGTTGGCTGAACTTGAAGAGGGACTCGGTAAAGAAAGTGCTTATTATGCCATGGCCAACAGTTCGTCTAATATAATCCTTGCTCAATATCCTAGTTCTGAAGCTGCTGAAGCACTTGGAGAGTTTGGTAAGGGTAGGAAGCCTCTTGTTATGTTACCGGATACCTATAAAATGGATCATCCATACCCTAACCCTTTTAATCCCAGTACAACCATTCAGTATGAGCTTCCTGAAATAGCTGATGTATCTATAAGAATCTATGATATTTTGGGAAGAGGTATCTGGAGTTATGAAGAATCAGCAAAACCTGTTGGCTACTATTCACTCCAGTGGAATGGTTTGAACAATAACGGCAGGCAGGTGGCAAGCGGTATTTATTTGATTTCTTTCTCAACACCAGAGTTCAGGGCAGTCCGGAAAGCAGTTCTAATCAGGCAATTTGAAAAAAAATTATGCAAGTCAGGATAGAAATAGGAATAACATGAGATCAGGGACACCTAAAATCAGCCCCATTAAAACAGTGTTTGAAGATGTCTTGATACTGTTTTTATTGCTATTTTCTTTCACCAGTCTTCTGGGTGTCGAAAAAACCACCCTGCATCTCTGGCACCCCATGCCGGCACCCAGCCGGGCAGTTCTTAATGAACTGGTCGCAGAATATGAATTGAGCCATCCGGATATTAGTGTTCAACTCCTCTATAAGGAGAACGAAGAAGTTCGAATGGCTTATATGTCCGCCACTGCCTTTACTAAGGGTGGACCGGATATGCTCTATGGACCCAGTGATTTCACCGGAGCGCTGGTTGAGATGGATATTGTCAAACCGCTGGAAAATCTCTTCACCGAGGATGAACTGGCTGCTTTTGATCCCAAGGGCTTGACCTGGTACAATGATCATCTCTACCAGATCGGTGATGAACTTGGCAATCATCTGGCCCTGGTCTATAACAAACGGCTATTTGCCGAAGTTGGTCTGGATCGGCCACCGGAAACCCTCCAGGAACTGGTTGAATTTGGAAAAAAATTAACCATCGATAAAGATGGTGATGGTATTATTGATCAGTATGGTCTGGTCTGGAATTTTACCGAGCCCTTCTTTTTTATGCCCTTCTACGCCTCCTTTGGCGGGTGGGTCATGGATGCCGATCAGAATCCAACTCTGGATAACGAGGCAGCGGTCAAAGCCTTCAAATTTGTGCGTGATCTGCGCGATGTGCACGGCATCATTCCCAAAGAATGCGATTATGATATTGCTGATTCCAAATTTAATACTGGTACAGCAGCCATGCTGATCAATGGAGCCTGGTCCTGGGCCAAATATATGGAATCACCCTATGTTGATTTTGGTCTGGCTGTCCTGCCCATTAATGAGGAAACAGGTCTTTATCCAGCCCCCATGATCGCCACCAAGGGTTACTACCTGAATCCTTATCTTGAGGGAGAACGACTGGATCAGGTTGTGGAGCTCATCAAATTTCTCACCGGTCCGGAAGCTCAATTTAGATATGCCAGCCGCCTGGCAACTATTCCAACCTTACTGGAGGTTCGGGAACGGCCAGAGATAATTAATAATCCCATCATCCAAACCTCCATCGAACAGGTCAAACATGGCAATGCCATGCCTATTTCCCCGCAAATGCGGGCGATCTGGGATGCCATGCGTCCGGCCTATCAGAATGTCCTGGGCGGTAGTATGAGTCCGGAGGAAGGGGCAGCCTATCAGCAGCAATTAGCCGAGCAAAAAGTAGCTGAACTGTTTGAAGGGCAGGATGTAGACCCTGATGCGTTTAATGTTTCTGCCCTGCTGGTCTATCTGGCCGGGGTTCTGCTGATGATCTGGGCGATCTACAAATTGGTGGTGTTCTTTGTGCAGCCTCTGATCCGGGGTGTTCCCGGTGTGCAGGTAAAAGAATCTCGGTTTGGGGTTTTGATGGTAGCACCCGCCGCGCTATTCATCTTTGGAGTCGTTGTTTATCCTTTTTTCTATAATCTGGTGATCTCTTTTTCCAATATGGGCCTGACCACGGTCAATGACTGGCGGATCATCGGCCTGGCTCAGTATGGGAAAGTTATCACTGACACCCAATTCTACCATTTTTTCATCAAGACCATCATCTGGACTGTGGTCAATGTCAGCCTGCACGTCATCATCGGTGTCATGCTGGCCATGCTTTTAAATCATCCGCTACCTGGTAAGGGGATCATCCGGGTTTTGTTGATCCTGCCCTGGGCGGTTCCCAGTTATATCACAGCCTTGACCTGGCGGGGGATGTTCAATATTGACTATGGTGCCGTCAATATCATCCTGAAGACTGTTTTTGGGCTGGAGCCGATCTCCTGGTTGATCGATCCCACCAACGCGTTTATTGCGGCTATCATTACCAATGTGTGGTTAGGCATCCCGTTTATGATGATCATTGCTCTGGGTGGGCTGCAGGCCATTCCCCAGGAACTCTATGAAGCAGCCGCCATTGACGGTGCATCACCCTGGCAGCAATTCAAAAAAATTACCCTGCCGTTGATGAAGCCAGTTATGATCCCAGCCATCACACTGGGAATTGTTTGGACCTTTAATAACATCAATGTGGTCTGGTTGGTCTCGAATGGGGGACAACCGGGTGATCAAACTCATATCCTGGTCAGCTTTGTTTATCGAGCGGCTTTTAATCTCTATCGCTATGGTTATGCGGCTGCCTTCAGCTTTATGATTTTCCTCATGCTGGCTTTTTTCTCCATCAAATTCATGCAGAAGACCAAGGCCACCGAAACGGCATATTAATTACAAATTACGAAATAAAGAAGCTATGAGCCACCAAGTCACGAAGTCACGAAGTAATATAAAGAAAGATTTTTCTAACTTTCTGAAACTTATTGTCTTCGTGTTTTCGTGGCAAAAAAGAAGTATATAACTATGAAAAAAACGACACCACTCCAGTATATCATGATCTACAGCCTGCTGCTGGTCGCCGTGGCCTGGTCCATCTATCCCATCCTGCGGGTGATCACCATTTCCATTCGGCCTGGAGATAACCTCCTGAACGAGAGCCTGGCATTGATTCCGGATGACTGGACCTTTGACAATTATGTGACGATATTCACAGATCATCCATTAGGTACCTGGATCTGGAACTCTATCCTGGTGACAGTCACGGTGGTCATCACCGGTGTAGCCCTCGCTTCAACAGCCGGATATGCGCTATCCCGGTTTCGATTTCCCGGACGGGAAGCCAGTCTGCTCAGTTTGCTGGTCACGCAAATGTTTCCAGCCACCATGCTGTTGCTGCCGCTGTTCATCATGCTTTCCAACCTGCATCTGATCAATACTTACCTGGGCCTGATCGTGATCTATTCATCAACGGCTTTGCCCTTCTGCGTCTGGCAGATGAAGGGCTATTATGATACGATTCCCTACTCACTGGAGGAAGCTGCCCGCATCGATGGCGCTAGTCGTTTTATGGCCTTCTACAAGATCATTCTACCGCTGGCCTCACCGGCCCTGGTCATCACCGCGCTGTTCTCATTTATGTCTGCCTGGACCGAGTATATCGTAGCGGCCCAGGTGCTGTGGTATGAAGAGATGTTTACCTTGCCCATCGGTTTGAAATCATTCCAGGCCAACATGACTACGGAATGGGGTTTGTACGCTGCCGGAGCCATGATCGTTTCTATTCCGGCCATTGCCCTCTTTCTCTTCTTAACAAAATATTTGATTGGTGGTTTGACCCTTGGTTCGGTCAAGGGCTAGTACTTAATGGGGAATTCATGAAAAATTTGCAAAGTTTTGTAGTTGTTATTGTTGTGTTGATCAGCGTAATCGGTTGTGACTCGTTATCGTCTGACAGACAGGCGCTTTCGGGACCCTGGAGGTTGAAATATGACCCTGAACGGGCTGGTTTAAGAGCAGGCTGGTTTGACAATGAATTTGACCGGTCAGACTGGGAGCTCACCAAAGTGCCTGGATCATGGTCTGACAACGATTATGATGGCTTTGCCTGGTACGCCACTGAACTTCAAGCTAAGGATATTCCAGCTGGGTATGAGTTGGCTCTGGTATTTGATTCCATTGATGATAATGCTGTGCTGTGGCTGGATGGTCGGCTTTTTGGCAAACAAATTGGCTATGGCGTCAAATTCTATTTTGATATTGGTGAAAAACTTTCAGATGGTGCTGTCCATCATTTGGTCTTGAGAATTGAAGATATTGGTGGTCCCGGCGGGATCAATGGAGCTGTGTATCTGCAGCCGTATATCGAGGAGGTCGATCTGTTGAGCTCAGAAGCCAGTAAATACACTGCCCCACCAGCACCAGAATGGGTTCAGAATGCCGTTATTTACGAAGTTTTTGTAAGGCAACACACGGAAGCAGGCACATTTGCTGCCCTCATGGACGATCTAGACCGTATTCAGGAATTGGGCATTGATCTGGTCTGGCTCATGCCCATTCAGCCCCTGGGTAAAGAAAAAGCCAAGGGGAGCCTGGGAAGTCCTTATTCAATAAAAGACTATTATACCGTTAATCCGGATTTTGGGACGCTCCAGGAATTCAAAGACCTGGTACATGAAGTCCATGCTCGAGATATGCACATCATCCTGGATTTTGTCATGAACCATAGTTCCTGGGACAACCAATTGATCACGGATCATCCTGAGTGGTATACTCATAATGAGCAGGGTGAGATCATTCCGCCCAATGATGGTTGGTGGGATGTGGCAGATCTCAATTATGAGCACCAGGACTTGCGCCAGTACATGCTGAAAATGTTAACTTGGTGGGTCGTTGAAACTGATATTGATGGCTTTCGGTTTGATGTAGCGGAATTAGTACCGGATGATTTTTGGACGGCAGCCAAATCTGCCTGCAAGGAGGTTAAGCCCGATATCTTTTTCCTGGCCGAGGGTGCGGTACCTGAATTACACCTCAATGGCCATGATATGACTTATTCCTGGAATATGTGGGAAGGTATCACCCAACTGACCCAGGGAAATGCTGATCCAAGTGAGATCAAACGTTCCTACGAATTAGAGCAATACCAATATCCTCAGGGTGCCTTGCGCCTGCGTTTTACCGAGAATCATGATAAAGAACGCTCCCGACAAGCCAGCGGAGATGATGACCTGAACTTGACCGCCTGGGCATTCATTGCACTGATGAAAGGGAACCCCCTGATCTACGCCGGCCAGGAGGTAGGTGCCACCCATAAACCGAGTTTATTTGAGAGAGAACCAATTGACTGGGAAGCAGGGGATCAGGATCTCTCCAGGAAAATGGCTGGGATCATTCAACTGCGAAAGGATCACATCACCGGATCTTCAATATTTCAGATGGTTCTGGCCGACAACGACCGCAAAATCCTGGGCTACAAACATGGGTCGCTCCTCGGTTTTTTTAACTTTTCCCCTGATACGTTTAAATTTTCTGCAGTTGGGATGGATTCCATCCTGCTCGGAGATCTTATCTTAAACCGCGACAGTACACTTTCACTACTACCTAAAAGTTTTGGAGTTATAAAATGAAACAAACGCTAGCCATGCTAATAATGTCATTAGTAAGCATTATGGGCTTCGGTCAAAGCGACGTGATGTATTGGGAACCGGTGACCATTGTTCAAGGCGGAACCGTTGACATCTATTACAACACAATTAATGGTGCCCTACCAGATGACCCGGCCCAGGTCCTGATCCATCTGGGGTACAATGACTGGACCGCTGTGGGTGATTATCCCATGACGGAACAGACCGCTGGCTGGTGGCTGTATCAATACATCATTCCCGAGGATGCGGATATTCTGGATTTTGTTTTTCAGGATGGGCAGGGTAATTGGGATAATAATGGAGGTCAGGGAATCGACTTCCATATCTCCGTCAACATACCCGGTCTTTGGGAGCCTCTGTTTCCCGGTCCCAATGACACGATCCGCATCAGCAAACAAAACGATGGGTCAGGAAATCTTTGGTGGGGAGTCAATTCATGGACGGCCCCCCTCCCGGTCTATCAACCCGCGAATACCGTCGATGGTGATCCTGGGCTGTCTGTAGAGAGCCCCCTGTTGGGACCAGATTCTAATAATGTCTACTGGGTTGATATTGGCCCTTTTAACGATGCCCATCAGGCTGTCTCCCTGGTCGATTTTGTATTTCATTGGGATGATGGGACCTGGGAAGGAACTGGAACAGGTGATTTTCACTTTCCCATTAACTATGAACCTGGCATGACTGACCCGGTGATCAATATGACCAATATTGAGGATGATCATGTCCTGGAAGTGGAACAGTTGATCCAGATCGAGACCCAGGATGCGATCTATGTTGAGGTTCTTCTGGACAGTAACACACGCTTTATCAGTGGGGGTGGAAATTCTGAATTCACAACCAATACCGAATCAGTGAGCTATGGACGGCACCAGTTGGTGGCTTATGCCCGACGTGATAACGACCGCGTCATGATGGATATCAAAACGGTCTGGAAGCTTCCGGAAGTAGTTGAAGAAGCCTTCCCGCCTTTTGATTATCTGGGGGTCCATGATCGTCTGGATGGAACAGCTACTTTTGCCATATTGGCTCCTGGAAAGATGTTCGTTTCCCTAATTGGTGATTTTAATGACTGGGATGCTGATGCCGGTCTCATGAAGTACGATCCTGCTCAAGATATCTTTTGGCTAAATCTCCCGTTGGATCCTGGAAGCTATGAATATATGTATGTGCTCAATGGTGAAAAAACAGTTGGTGACCCGATGGCCACTGATGTGAACTGGACCGATATGTATGGGAATGAGCATTGGGCATCGGAAAATCAAAAATCAGTCGTGAGTTTTGGCGCGGAAGATTTCCCCTGGACCGATGAGAACTTTGTGAAGCCTGATATGAAAGATCTGATCATTTACGAGACTTTGATCCGTGATTTTACCGAATCCGGGGATATTGCTGGAATGACCGCAAAACTGGATTATCTGGCTGACCTGGGTATCAACGCCATTGAACTTTTACCCCCAACTGAGTTCCCGGGTGACAATTCCTGGGGTTATAATCCCGCCTTCTTCATGGCTCTGGAGTCGTCCTATGGTACTCCAGATCAGCTTAAGGCATTTGTGGATGAAGCGCATAGCAGGGGGATCACAGTTTTGGTAGACCTGGTATTCAACCATGCAGATGGAACGTCCCCTTATGAACA